>JBAQWI010000068.1:0-3243 GCA_049298835.1 Oscillospiraceae bacterium | reverse complement strand
GTGATACCAATTGGTTTCATGGAGAATAAAACATCCCATTACAATGATTTTCCCAAAGAGGTTAACGACGTTCTAGAATCGAACGAAAAAGTCATTCTTATTTCAGGTGGAACTAGCAACATGGTTAGTTCTAACTTTTATAAAATTGCTGCAAATGCTTGTGCACGTGCTGGGTACAAAGGAATCTTAGTAACAAAATATGATGAATTAGTTCCAAATCCATTACCAGAAGGTGTAATTAGAGCGAAAAATTTGAATTTAAGTTACTTGATGACTAAAGTAGATGCAATTATTCACCACGGTGGTATGGGAACACTCAATGAATCTATTGCCGCAGGTATTCCGCAAATTATTCTACCCCATCTAACGGATGGTCCAGATAACGCATATCGCTTGCAAAAATTAGGGATTGCCAAATTGTTCCCCATATCAAGGTGGAATGTTTTTGACATTGCATTATGCTTGCAAAAATCGGTCGAAAATGAGAACGAAAATATTGTCTTATATTCTAATAAATTAAAAGAACAACACATTCGACAAGATGTTGTGAATGTGATTGAGGAAATGATAGGCTCTCCTAATTATATTGTTAATAATTTAGCTCACAATTCTATTTGTAACGAACCTCATACTTATACGCCTAATAAAATGGGGCTTGATAAGTTGAGCAAATTGACAGATGAACAGAAAAAGTACTTATTAAGTAAATTAAAGCAACCTAGTGTATAGGAGACTACAATGGCTAACATTATTATAACAACACATTGGCTTGATGGCGATGTCCTTCCCTTTATGAGAATAGGGCGGGCTCTTAAACATAGAGGTCATCATGTTACGATTATTACACATTGCTATTTTGAGAAAACTGCGCAATTATTTGGATTGAACTTCGAACCATGGGACACGCAAGAGGAATATAATTTATTAATCGAGTTTATGAATGGTGGAATTCCGTCTTCTCCAGAGTCGGACAAGTTAAAAGCATTTAAACAGCAATTTGAAAGTATTCCTGTTCGTTTAAAAGAATATGAAAAAGTCCTAAAACATTGCCAAAAGGAACACACCGTTATTGTTGCAAAATGCAGGTCAAGCATTGGGGCTTTTTTGGTAGCAGAAAAGAGGCAACTCCCCCTCGTTACAATATTTATGAACCCTATGGAGCCAGTTAGTATGAGTACTTACAATGAACTTTATGGTTCAAACGATATTGAACAGATGAATGAACTTCGCTCAAAGGTAGGACTTGAACCTATATCCTCGTGGATTCAATGGCACAGTGCAGGTATGATGTCACTTGGTTTATGGCCCGAATGGTTTGCAAATCAAGAAGACTTTAATTGGCCAAATCATATCTTGTGTGTGGGTTTTCCTGTTGAAGATCAACCCCAATTTTCTTCCTATGAAATTCCAGATGATATTGCACAACTTTTAAACGGTAAAACTCCTCCGATTATTATTTCGGGTGGAACTACCAAGATGCTTAATCCAAAGTTTTATCCTGCTTCAGCAAAAGCCTGCGGACTTATGAATATACCTACAATTTTACTTACTCGCTATGCTGAACTTGTCCCTGAAATATTACCATCTAATGTAAAATGGTGTGAATATTTGCCTCTTGATGAGATTTTACCCAAATGTCAGGCCATCATACATCATGGTGGGATAGGAACATCAAGTGGATCATTAAAATGCGGAATACCACAACTGGTGTTGCCTTTTTTTGGGGATGGACTTTTTAATGGTAGACAACTTAAAAAATTAGGTATTGCAGAATGCTTGCCTGTTATTCGGTGGACACCAGAGTATATAAAAATGAGTTTAGAAAAATTGACTCAGGTTCAATATAAACAAACTTGCAGGGAATATCAACAAAAGATGGAGAAAACGAATGCAATTGACTTAGCCTGTAATCATATTGAAGATATAGTTGATAATCGGGACTATATCTATCATATCTAATAATTAAAGTTAGAAGTACTTGAGTAGAAATTAAATGAATGCTGGTTACTTTTCCATAAAAAAGATTGTGGGTCATTCAATTGAAATTTCAAATATACTTTTTAGTTGTTCTGTATCATATAATAAAAGACCAATTCACCTGTTATTTATAAGATAGATTGTTTTACATTTAGGCGTATATATGAAAGGATGAAAAATGATTACTAATTTAAATGAAACACCTCAAAATAATGCGGATAACTTCCAAGAAAAACGCACATTACTTGCTTTGATGGCACAAAAGAAAACAGCTGAGAAATCAGATGTTTCATATGACCAAGACAAAATTCCTAAAGTTCCACGGAATGGTAAGGATTATTTTCCTCTTTCATTTTCGCAGGAACGAATGTGGTTTATGGAACAACTTCAGCCTGGTAACCCTGCGTACATAGTATCGACAGCATATCATATCACAGGACAATTGAATACAGACTACTTAGAAAAATCATTTTGTGAAATAAGTAAACGCCATGAAATCTGGAGAACTACATTTGAAGTGAGAAATGGACAACCAGTTCAAATTGTTCATCCTGAAACCTTTGTTAGGTTAAGCAAAGTGGATTTACAAGAACTTGCCCCACAGGCAGGTAAATTGGAAGTAGAAAAGTTGATTGAGAAAGAGTCTACCAAACCAATAAATATTACTCAAGGTCCATTATGGCGAGTTCAACTAATAACTTTAGCCAAAGAAGAACATGTTTTGATATTGACGAGTCATCATCTAATAATTGATGGGACATCTATTGGAATATTACTTAAAGAACTAGCGGAATACTACTCAGCCTACATTAACAACCAATTTTATGAGCTATCTCCACTACCAATACAATATGTTGATTATGCTGTTTGGCAGCGTCAAAGTGCTTTAGAGTCTGGACAAGTAGAATTTTGGGATGAAAAGCTTCAAGGAGAGCTTCCCGTTTTGGAATTGCCATTCGACCATCCTCGGCCACCTATACAAACACTTAATTCTAAGACCCATTGGCAAATGATTTCTAACCCTTTATTTTCTAAGATTCAAAAATTCAGCAGCAAGTATGGAGCCACTAGGGTAATGGTATTGATGGCAACTTTTAAGGTCTTGTTGCATCACTATTCAGGGCTAACCGATATCATTGTAGGTGTTCCGGTTGCAGGTAGAACTCACCCTGATGTCCAATTATTAATGGGATGTTTCATCAATAATATGGTGATCCGCACTCAAATACAACGAGAAATGAGTTACAATGACTGGATAAATCATGT
>JBAQWI010000067.1:0-1935 GCA_049298835.1 Oscillospiraceae bacterium | reverse complement strand
GGGCCTACGTCTCCAACGATCATTATTCTTGAGTTCATCGGTAAGAAACCAACACGACTACCTACTATATCCATGAAACCTTTCCAGTTCGGTGGATGCGCACTACCTGTAAAAAGAATAGGCTTATTGATTCCTTGTTTCGTGAATAATTTATTCCACCTATCGATTGATTTTTTTGTTGGCGTATCTTGATTTATACCATTTGGTACAACGATCACTTTCTTTGCCCCCATCTCTTTGTAGGCTAGGGCGTCAGACTCAGAGACAGCAATAGTGAACTTAGCATTTTGTGCAATATCTTCCTCAATGCTTTTTATTTCTTCGAGAGCTTGTTTAATAGTAGCCGAGTCCATAACGTCTGAGTGTTGCGCATAAATATCTTTTTTCATTTTATACTCAACGTTATGGGAACTATTGATAACTTCTATTGATATATTTTCTTCTTTAAATAGCCTTTTAAGCCCCATGTACAGGTATGGTTGCTCTATCACAATATATGCAGGCTTAAATTGCTTAATAAGCCCTAATACATGTCGACGGGTTAACGGGTCATCCGCACATGATTTTCCAAGTATTAGGTCTTCAAGAAGTGGATGGTCTTTAATTCGTTTTAGCGTCTCGGCCGGAGATGGTAAATCAAGCTCGCCTTTTTCATTTTTATTTGGATAGGATGGTGCATTATAAATTGCACTATTTACAACCCTGTAACCCGCCTTCTCGTAGGCTATTTTTAACGCAGTAGAGCGACGTTGCCCACCATGAATACTCAGTCTTAACGGGTAGGTTGTTAGCATTAGTATATTATTCATTATTTCTTCCTAGGATATTTTTTGTAGCTCATGCAATAATCACATTGCCAATTTTTCTATTATAACCCGCCTTCGTCTCTTATAGAAGGCTTTCGGGCTATGTAGTTTATAATTTTTTCTCAACTTCACTTAAGTTAATTAAATTCGTAAGCTTAGTGGCTGTCTCCTCCCACGAATACTTGTCAAAAGCCGTTGAATCAACGGGATTGCTAGTCACAGACCTCAACTTTGTCCCAATATCATCAATAGAGTCTGGCTCTAAGTAAGTAATCGCACCGTCATTACCAAAAATTTCTTTGAATACAGGTATGTTTGATATTAAAACTTGTGTATCGCAGGCCAGAGCCTGTAGAGGAGACACGCCAAAACCTTCGTATATTGCTGGTTGAACTAAGGCTATTGCATCGCTATAAAAAACAGGTAAATCCTGGTCATCTACATACCCAGAAGGTAATATAACTGTTTTATTCAAAATACCGTCTTTTATCTTCAAACCGATTGAATCATCAGCCCATGAACGAGCACCGATAAGAAGTATTGGATACTTTTGTTTCCATTGAGTATCCTGATTAGAATGAGCGCTTAACAGCTTATCGAGGTTTTTTCTTGGCTCCAAATTACCTACATATAATAAGTATTTTTCTGAATATATACCGTATTTTTTCTTAGTACTATCAATAAGATTTTTGTCCTTAATCTTATGGTATTCATCTCTGTTTACGCCATGAGGGATAACTTTTATTCTCGAGTTATCAACACCAAGATATGAATTTATCTCATTTTTAGAAACTTCAGATGCAGTAACAATAAATTGGGATCTTTTCACCCATGTAGGGATACCCTTAATTAAATACTTCAAATTCTTTTTTTCTAAAAATTCAGGATAAAGCAGATAAGTTATGTCATGAATATACGTGATCGATTTCGAAAATAATAGAGGCCAGTTTCTATAGTTTGTAAAGACATACGTACCTTTACCTAATATTAAATCAAGTGGTGGAAGTAATCTGAGTCGTAATAAGGCATTCATAACCCTAGCAGGCAGCGGCACCGTCCTAACCTTAACGTTATCGAGTCCATGCCTCTCAATAAGTTTCTTTTTAAAAAGTGGGACAACGAGTATAGC
>JBAQWI010000066.1:0-2738 GCA_049298835.1 Oscillospiraceae bacterium | reverse complement strand
TCAAGAAGAGAAATATTATTAAAATCTATATTTTATTAACTTGGGAAAATGCTATTCATACGGTTATTAAATATTTCCTTTTAGACATCAGTACAATCACCCCTAGAATTAAAACTATTGCCGATATCTTTGGAAGCGCTATCGCAAATATTATAGGTGTTAGAGCCACCATGGTTAACAATCGTAGTGAACTGTGCTGAGCAATAAATGCAGCAATTGGGGGACTATGTAAATAGTATTCCTTTACGAACCATCGGCCACCGCTTGAGTGAAGGAGTATATTGTCGCGGAACTGGCGGAGAACCCACACATGAGGGTCCAAATAGCTTCCATATGCTGCTGTGGCAATGAAACAATCAGGATTTGAAGTATCTACTGAAAAAATTACTTTATATGTTTTGGTTATTGAGTATCTTTGAGCTTTTACAATAACTGTAGCCGTTCGCTCGTATTCTGTACCAGTAAGATTAATCGCCTGATTGATATTGTAGGATGCATTTTCGGTTTCCTTAGTAGCTGAAACTACAGGAACTGAGGTTGTTCCATATGGCAGCATTACATTGTACGTCATCATTTCTGGACTAAAGCCAGTAACGGTTTCGTTATCAATCCTTAGATCTGACAGCTTGGCATTTATGGTCTGAGCATCAACGTATTCACCTAATACCAACGTTTGCTGTTTGATATACGCATTATTGGGACTACTTATCAAGGCAGTAACATCGGTATGTACCGTTGCTCCTGCTACACGGATTACAGGCAATGTGTTATACATGGCATTACCAATGTTAAGTCTCGCCTCAACATTACTTAACACATAATTGGATAAGAATGTTATTCGAAGTATGGTAGGTGTTGGTCTCGATATTTCATACCATATATTAGAAATGGCAGTAGAACCTAAGTTTAATCTCGCTGCATTGTTTCCTGAATGATCAACTCCCCATTTCCCTTCAATACTGACTGTTTGATCGGTGTTGCTTTCATCCCATTCAAAACCTGGTGAAAGCACAAAGTTAATAATGGTACCGGGCGTGAATTCTTGTGAACATCGCTCAACTAACATAATGAAGCCAATACCGGTTACAGGAGTTGCGAACAATTTAATGCTAGGTACTAATACATCTACTGGTTGTGCAGTACGAGCAACAGTAACGCTTCCTGACGTAAAAGAACTGCCAGAAGATGCTGAAATCGTGGCATTAACAAGATCACCATCGATTGACCCAACATTGACATTTTTAAGATAAATGAAAAAACAACCAGGATTGGAAGAGGCTGCAGTCGTGAAATTCCCATTAAACACAATATCAAGACTTGTTTTATCCGAAGTAATTGTCGCCTTCAAACTGGTGTTAGCAATGCCATTCGGAGTTGTGTGGATTGAGGCAGGGACTACTATTTCTTCCGTAGCTGATGTACGCTCCGCTGCAACAGATATCTCTCCGGCATTACCAATAGAAATATCGCTGCTGTAATTGACTGTTAACCTATCGCCGGCACGAATTGTGGAACAATCATCTATATCCACCCGAATAATCCCAACAGCCTGTCCGCTGCTATTTAATCTTATGTTGCCTACAGTAATCATAGTGTATGAACTTGCTGCATATGCCCTTTGGGGCGATATGATAAAGCACAAACTAATAATCACTGCAATCTGCACTAGTATAACACGTCTTTTATTATCCATCTTATACCCCCGAATCATCTGTTGAATTATTAGATACTTGTTGGAAAGTATAAGCGGTTAACGTTCTTGAAGTTCCTAGTATCCAAGTAAATAAAAGCCTCATTAATCCATTCCTCTCACATCCGCCAGATGTTTATCCAAATTCTTCTTCGATACGTATAATTCCTCTAATTTTCCAATAATCCAATGCTACGTTTTCAAATAAGCAAGGAGGGATACTCTCTCCTTGCAATATATAAAATTGAAATTTTATGAGCCTACCTTTGGAACAAGGGGACGAATCTCTTGTTCATATTTTAATCAAGCGTTATGAACAGTTGTTGACCCAATGCCCGTTAAACTGCTTATTTGCCTAACTCTTACAACCCTCAATCCCCTTCATTTTTCTAAGTACTTCATCCCTATTCTTCTTATCCATTTCGTTTAAGATGTTTAATGGTTGGCCTTTTAATAATTCCTTCAAAAGCTGTTCTGCTTCTCGATCATTTAAACGAATTTTTTCTGTATAATCCAAGTGAAAAAGAGATGCGTCCCCTTGTTCATGGTATGGAGAATGGCAGTAGTACAGATAAAGATTTCTTCGATAGAGGTATCAAAAATCTCATATTGTAAGCCAGACGCAAAGATGCACAACTTAAAAGAGAAAAATGAAATAACAGCAAGTTAAATCAAGCAGTAATCTCTCTATTTCTTTATAATAAATGTAGGGTTGTTGAAACGAGGTGAACAGACGAATGTACGAGTGGCAGAAGCAAATTCAAATAATCGTTGATGAAATTGACAAATGTATTAAAAATCATAATGATGAAGCTTTGACACTACGCTTCCTTTCTCGCAGGCTGGGTTATTCCGAATTTTATACAACGAGAAAATTCAAAGAAATATCGGGTATGCAATTTAGGGATTATCTGCGGCATAGAAAATTAGCTTTTGCATTAAAAGAGGTGCGGGATAGTGAAAAAAACATTTTAGATATTGCTTTTGATTATGGTTTTTCATCACACGAAGCTTTTACCAGAGCTTTCAAGGCAACATATGGTATCAC
>JBAQWI010000065.1:0-14335 GCA_049298835.1 Oscillospiraceae bacterium | reverse complement strand
TTGCACAACCTTGCTAAAAGCTCAGCACAAAAAATATATGTTCTTACCCATATTTAATATAGGTATCGTCTTAAATTTAAAACGGCAACTCATGACCGATAAGCCCATAAACAGCAAGTGAAACAATTCCAATGTAAATAAGTGTTATTGGAAAACCTCTAAATGCATATGGTACTTCATCGCCAGAAAGCTTTTCATAAGCCAGTCCCACAAAGTAGGTAGCAACGGTAAAACCGATGCCAGTACCAATTCCAAAGCCTAAAAATCCTCCAAGTGTCATTTCACTTTTATTAGTTGAAAGCAACAATGCACCAAGCACAGCACAGTTAAATGCACTCACGTGAATCATTGATAAAATCTCTTCTTTACGTTTTTTTATAAATTTTGATGTTCCAAGTAAAAAGAGTATATACACCATACCGATTACCGCAACATAGATTGCTGGTGCAACGTAATATTTGTTTTCCATGTTTTGAACCAATGGGTTTATTATATATGCTACCAATGATGAAACGGTTATAATCAACGTCATAACCAATCCAAATAGAAATACACTAAAATTCTTTCTCACAACAAAAAGCGAGGTTGATGTTCCTAATGCTCGTGAAAATATAGTATTTTCTAAAAATATTGCTATCATTGAATATGTCAGCATATCCTTAAAAAAGTTCATTGTAATATCTAAAAAATCATTCATCGTTATTATGCCTCCTTATCTTTATAAACGTTTATCAATCTTCATTTTCCTCAAAACGTTTGCGTTTTTCATGAGGATTATCAAGCTTATATTGCAAACGCTTAACCAAAGCAGCCATGAAACCAACAATGATAAACCCACTGAACGGTAACAATATAGCCGGTGCTTTCACGATGCCTTTAATTTGTGTTCCCATAAATATACCACTTCCGATAACTTCACGCAACACACCAACTATAACGATTACAATGAGGAATCCAACTGTGTGGCAAATAAGGTCAATTATCATATGGCTGGTCTTACGTTTATGGAAACGTGACTCACTCTTAACAACAATTAGCGAGTTTGCAACGAGTAGAGGTAAAAATACACCAAGCCTAAACACTGTTTCAGGGAACAAGAAGTCCATATACATTGCTGTTGGAATAAAAATTAAACAAGCTAGCAGGGTATAAAGGATAATTCTTATGGTATAAGGAATCCGTTTTGGAACAAACGAAGATATGAGTACAGTAAAAAAGGTTATTATCATAAATGAAAGCCCTAAAATTACTGAATTTTCATAGTTATAACTCGCTACAATTACAGGCGCTAATACCAATCCACGTTCTAAAACAGTATTTCCAAGTAACAAACCGTTGAAAATGCTAAATGCCTTTTTGTGTTTTTGGTAGAATGTTTTACGCATCAGACTCACCTACTTTCGCTTTTTTTGACGACGCAGGCGACTTTTTTTTCTCAACTTTTAATCGTGAAAATCTATGACTAAGGTAATCTGCATATCTATCGCATGAACCCGCAAATACATTTGCAAGTAAAATTGCAAAAACAAATTCAAGTTCTATCTGACCAAAATATCTGAACATCATAACAAGAAACCCAATTAAGGCGCCATAGAAAACTCGCCCATTCTTTGTCTTTGGCATTGTTGTTGGATCATTTGACATAAAGATGATACCGAATACAAAAGCACCAGAAGACAGTTCATATAAAAGTGAAGTTTGTGGACCCGTGATAACACGCGGAAATAACAGTGCAAATATGCAAACTACAAAAAGTGCTGAAAATACAATGCGTTTTGAAATGACCTTTCTAAGTATCAGATAAAGCATACAAGTAAAAAGCACTATCAAACAGGTTACGCCCAAAGGTCCAGAAAATTTTCCTAATAAAACATCAAACAAATCAATTTTTGGTGTACCGCCAGCCCTCAAAACACTTGCAGGAGATGGCCCAAATTGAATGCCTGTCTTATCCAGAAAGTTATATGTAGTATATGGTAGTGGGTAGCGTAGTACCATATCCGGCCAACATAAAGCACAAAACGCGACCCCAACTGCTGCTGGATTAAAAATATTATGTCCCGTACCACCAAACGGATACTTTGAAACGCAAAGTCCGATTGCTATGCTCACGCTTACAACCCATGCCGGTATTGTTGCAGGCATCAACATAACAGTGATAAGTGCAGTTACTACACTTGAATAATCATATTTTCGAAACGTTTTTCCACCTATTAGCTTTATACATATAAAATCGATTACAAATGCCGTCACAAGACCGGTAAGTAAAAGAACGATTACACGCACACCATAAAGATAAATAGGCAATACCATCAATGCAAGTAGCGTGATGATAACATTATGATATTTGATTTTATGCTTGCTAGGCTTGTCTTGTTTTGCATAATCAAACAGTTGTTTATCCTGATTTTCTGTTTCATTTACTTGTAGCTGGATAAAATTGTCCATATATGCCTCATTTCTTTTTTAATTAGTATATAAAAATTAATAATTTCCATATTGTTCTGATTTTAAAATACCATTACAGACTTTTTAATTAAGTTTTAGTATTATTAGTCCCTTTTTACAATAAGATTAATATACTATAGTATAACCAATCTAAGTAATCCGAAAACAAACGGAGTGTGATACATTTGAAGATTGAGCTTCTCGATGATAAAACGATTAAGGTTTTGCTGTCTAAAATTGATATGACAACATACAATCTTTGCTATGATGAGATGGATTATAAAAATCCACAAACAAAACGTGTAATACTAAAGTTAATTGACGAAATCAAAAAAGAAGTCAAAATAAATCTAACGACTGGCAAGCTTTTTATAGAAGCTTTTCCCTATGCAGATGGTGGCTGTATCTTATATGTAAATGTGCTCGACTCGAGCACATCTGAAACACAGTCGCAAAAAAAGTCTAAATCAGGGTTTGATACTCCGCTTATATTTATCGTAGAAGATATTAACTTGCTAGGAGTTTTGTCAAACAGGCTAATTACTCGTTATAGTCACATCATTTTAAAAAGCTCACTCTATCTTTGGGATGATAAATATTATATTTTGCTCTACACATACTTTAAAATGGACAGTGAAATCATAAAGCTCATTAGTGAGTATGGAAAATTTTATGGCAAAGGTACTATCCAATCATCGATAGTAAAAGAGCACGCCAAAGAACTTATCAAAAATGATGCAATAGCAATGCTTGACGGTTGCTTATATTAGCAAAAGACTACTGCTAATATAAGCTAAAGTGATTTTAGTGCCTCAACCATATCAAATGGATTTTCGTTGTTAAATAAAAATGACCCTGCAACAAGGACATTTGCTCCCGCATCAACACACAATCTCCCTGTCTCTAGATTAATGCCACCGTCAACTTGAATATCAAGTTTCTTATTAGTTTTGTTTGCAAAGGCTCTAATCTGTGTAATTTTTTTCATCATGTCAAACATAAAGGATTGTCCACCAAAACCCGGCTCAACAGTCATAACAAGAGCCATATCAATATCGTTTATATAAGGAAAAATCTTGTCAGCAGAAGTATTTGGCTTTAAGCTGATGCCAACCTTTTTTCCACAAGCTCTTATTTTTTTGATGGTGTCTGATACGTTTGATGATGACTCAAGATGAAAACAGATTAAATCTGCCCCTGCATCTGCAAAGTCCTCAACATAATCAATTGGATTCGTTATCATTAGATGAACGTCCAAGAACATATCACAAAATTGGTTAATTGATTTTACCACTGGAATTCCAATGGAAATATTCGGAACAAAGTGTCCATCCATAACATCAATATGGAGCATTTGTGCATTTTTAACTTTGCTAATTTCATTTCCTAAATTCGAAAAATCAGCGCCTAAAATAGATGGTGATACTATAATCATATATTTTCTCCCATTAAATGTAAACAGTTATTTGTAGAATATATTATATTTTACTTAAATTACATACTTAGCCACGTTTATTTTACTAAATTTTATCACTAACGTCAATAAATTTCTCGTTTTTGTTTGAATATTTCATTTGATAGTCTATAATAGTAAATGCATTTGTTCAAAAACAAGTAGTTTAAAATTTCAACGCGAGCAATTCTTCTATGCTTTCATATCCTTTTGTTCGTGATTTGGATGGGGTAAAACACTCCAAAGGAGAACTAAAATGGAATTATCTTTAACCGTACTCAATCAAGTACTCGTCATGTTTGTTCTGATTATTATCGGATATATTGGCTTTAAAACAAAACTGGTTGATGAAACAGGCAATCGTCAGCTGACCAATGTTTTGCTCTACATCATAGCGCCGTTGGTTATCATTGACGCTTATCAAATGGAATACAACGAAACGCTTGCTTCAAACCTGCTCATTGCCTTTGCGTTAGGACTTGCAAGCCACATAATCGCAATCGCTGTTTCTTACATTTTGATTAAGAAAAAAGGCAACGAAAAAAAAGCCCCAATAGAACGGTTTGCGATCATCTACTCAAACTGTGGATTTATGGCACTCCCACTAGTCAGTGCTCTGTTTGGTGCAGAAGGTGTTTTTTATGCCAGTGCCTATATGACAATATTCAATCTTCTAACCTGGACTCATGGCTACATAATGATGTCTGGAAAAGCCGATAAAAACACCATTAAAAGCGCATTTTTATCCCCTGTTATTTTGTCAGTAGGCGTGGGATTGCTCATATTTTTTCTGAAAATACCACTTCCATCTGTACTTAAAACAAGTGTTTACTATATGGCATCGGTTAATACTCCACTTGCAATGATAGTAACTGGTGTTAGCCTTGCACAAACTAATATTCTTTCAGCATTTAAGCAAATCCGCTGTTATTATATTATGTTTTTATCTTGCCTACTTGTGCCATTTATTGCAATGTGTATTTATTTATTTTTACCATTACCTACTAATCTTGTACTTGTAAACCTAGTTTCAACCGCCTGTCCTTGTGCAGTTACTACCATTCTTTTTTCTACAAAGTTCGAGCTTGACTCATCATATGCTTCAAAGATACTTACCCTTAGCAACGTAACCTCAATCATTACAATTCCTGCCGTAGTGTTTATGTATCAATTTTTATCTACTCTTGTATAATTATTTTTTATCCGATTTTTAATCTATACAACAAACTATCCTTAATTTAATACTAATTTTACTAAATTTTAAAAAAGCTACAACTTTATGTACAAATAAGGTTGTAGCTTTTGTTATTAATTAACATAGTATATAAAGATGTAACCCTATATAGCCCTACAACTCGCAGGCAAATGGTATAGGGTGGCATTGATGCCTTTAAAAAAGCCCTGCCACACTGCGCATTTCTTATTTGCCTGCTTTAATATAGAAATCTCCTGTGGTCATTCTTGATCACAGGAGATTTTGATTTTATGCTTATTCCATTGTCTGTGGAGCCATTTCCCCCAACGATACTGTTATATCAATCGTTGAGGATTTTCCAGTTTCATTAACACGATAAATTGCAAGCACAATTTTATCGCCTGGCTTTTTATCTTTAAGAACATCGCCAATTGTAGTGGAATCATAAACCTCTTTGCCATCCAACTTGAAGATGATATCGCCCTTTAATACACCTTGTTTTTGAGCATCAGAGCCTACTTCCACCTCATAAACTCTCAGCCCTTTTGGAATACCGTTAAGCTGGGCTAATGTTTCAGAAACTGATTTGTATTGAATTCCAATTTTAGGTCTTCCAGAAACATATCCATTTTTAATTAATGAGTCGATTACGTCTTTTGCATTGTTGATAGGAATAGCAAAACCCATTCCCTCATAGCCTTCAGCTGAAAGCTTTGCAGAACTAATACCAACAACTTGACCATACTCATTGATAAATGCACCACCTGAGTTTCCAGGGTTGATAGCTGCATCAGTTTGGATATACTCTACTTCAGAATCAAGCTGTGACATATAAATATTACGGCTGAGTGAAGAAACGACGCCTTGCGTAAAGCTGCCTGCATATTCAAGCCCACTTGGATTGCCTATTACGATAACTCTGTCGCCAACGCTCAGCTTATCAGAATCACCAAATTGAGCAGGAACAAGGTTATTTGCACTTATTTTAAGTACTGCAAGGTCGGTTTTCAAATCTCCGCCAACAAGCTGTGCATCGTGCGTTGTGCCATCGTTAAGTATGACTTCAATTTTTGCAATCTGCACATTTGAAGTTTTACTTGAAACAACATGGGCATTCGTTACAATATATCCATCTTTTGTCATAACGATTCCAGAACCTTGCCCTACAAGTTGAAAGCCTGTGGTCTTTGCATAAACAGCAACTCCGACTACTGATGCAGAAACCTTGTCATTAATTTCTTTGCCTGATAACGTTCCATCTTTGTTTTTGTCCGCACTTGCATCAGGGGTTTGACCTACATCAAGGGAAGGTTTTCCTGTATTCTCATTATCCTTTGCATCATTATTCTCTTTGCCTATTTGAGGCGAACCATCATTTTGATATAAATCATATGCAATGTACCCTCCAAAACCAACTGTAGATAATACGAACAACACACTCATTACAACGGCAAAAACCTTTATTCCATGATTAGCCGAACGAGGCTTTTTATCTTTTTTAGGCTTCCCAGACTTTTTAGGTGGTTTTGGTGGAGCCCCCATTGGTCCGTAATCATTGAATGTCCATTGGGTTTGTTGAGGCTGTTGAGGTGCTTGTGGTGGTGTTTGCCACCCTGACTGCTGATAATTTTGTGGTGTTGTTTGCCTAGGTATAGGGTCAACCTCCGGAATATCTTCAGCCTTTAGAAGTTTATCATTAAACTTCTCATTTAAAATTTGCTCTGCTGTGTTTTTTTCCTCTGTGTAATACACATCACTATGCATATCACCTTTGAAACTGTCTGTAGTATCGTTATTTGGGGTTTCGCCCCCGAGAACGTTTTTATCATCGTACATAAATCAAATTCCCTCCAATTTTTGCTGTAATATTCTAAGATAGGATTATTCTTAACCTATGATAACAGTATATCCTATCTTTGTATTAGACAAATTAATTAATTTTGAAAAGCTGTGGTAGAACTATTAACTTTTTTTGAACTTTGATGGTAATTTCGGATTTGGGATTGAGAATACAAACTCACTATATTCTCCCTCAACGCTACGAACCATAACATCGCCACCGTGTAAATTAACCACAGAACGAACAATATAAAGTCCCAAGCCTACCCCATTTTTGTCTAACCCACGGGATTTATCAGTCTTATAAAACCTATCAAATATTTTAGGGATTTCGTCTTTAGAAAGACCTGCACCACTATTTTTAATACTTATGAACGTACTTTGATTATCAGACCAAAGACTAAACTCAATATACCCACCCTCGTCAACAAATTTAACTGCATTTTCAGTCAGATTATAGACTACTTGATGAATTAAATCGGGATCAGCTTCAACCATAACCTTATCGTGGTCAAGACCTTTTATCGTTAGCTTCTTTTTGTCAATTTGCTGTTCAAAACTGAACACTGTTTGACAAATTGTATCGACTATGTTTATTTTGCTGGTATTTATCTTCATTTCACCAGCCTCAATGCGTGAAAGGTTAAGCATTGTACGCACCAAACGGGATAGACGTTTTGTTTCATCTGATACAATATTCAAGTAATGCTTCTCCTTTTCAGGAGGAATAGTACCGTCTAATATGCCGTCGATGAAACCTGAAATTGACGTCATAGGAGTTTTAAGTTCGTGTGAAATATTAGCTATGAAACTTCGCCTTGTACTTTCTGATATGGAAAGAGATTGCGCCATATTGTTTAGCGCCATAGCAAGTTGTCCCGTTTCGTCATAGCTTGTAACCTCTATCCTAGTGTTAAACTCGCCTTTACCAAACCTTTGGGCTGCTATTGACATCTGACGCAGAGGCTTAACCATTTGAATAGAAACAAAATACACTGCAATAAATGTGACAATCAACACCCCAGTAGATGAGATTAAGAACATTTTTAGCATCTCGTTAATGAAGTTATTTTGCTGCTTTGTTACATGGGCTGAGGTGAAAACATACGCCAGTGTCGAACCGTCTGAAAGCTTGACAGGAACAGCTACCGTATAGGAATTTTCGTTGTAAATTCCACCTAACTTTCCAACCTCTGTATAATTGTTCTCACTTTTAATAGAATCTAGGATTGTCTTAGATACCAAATATGCGGTGTGAACACAAGGCGGTAACTCAGTACAATAAACAGTTTTTCCCTTTAGATCTACTAAAAAGAATGTAGTGTCTATACTTTGTGCCATTGGTTCAAAAAAATTAGATAGCATTTCATTATCAATGCGGTTATCATTTTCTTCATAATACTCAGCAACGGCGACAGCAGCACGCTCGGCATTAGAATTTAAAAGTTTATATTTATCATTTTTGAAATACTGTGATATAAATAGTAGAAATACAAGTCCAAGCACAACAATACTTGAAATTACCATTGTTGCGCAGACTGTAAAATATTTTGTAAAAATACTTCTTTGCACAGGCTATCTTGCCCCCTTAGTAACTTTTGTTCTAATCGTTTACTTCAAATTTATAGCCTACGCCCCAAACTGTTTTCAGTGCCCATTTATCAGACACATTCTCAAGCTTTTCACGAAGACGCTTTACATGAACGTCAATTGTACGGGAGTCACCATAATACTCAAATCCCCAAACCTCATCTAAAAGTTGGTCACGAGTATAAACTCTGTTTGGATTTGATGCAAGATGGAACAATAATTCAAGCTCTTTAGGTGGTGTATCTACAACTTTACCGTTAACTTTTAACTCATAACGAGTCATGTTTACAATAAGTTTGTCAAAAACAACTTCCTTAGCCTCTTCTGCGTGTGAAGTTTGAGAGATACGGCGAAGAACAGCCTTGATTCGTGCAACAATTTCCTTTGTATCAAATGGTTTTACAACATAGTCATCAGCGCCTAGCTCTAGTCCTAAAACCTTATCGAAAGTCTCACCCTTTGCAGTAAGCATTATAATTGGAACGTTAGACTTTTTACGAATTTCACGACATACCTGCCAGCCATCAAGTGAAGGCAACATAATATCAAGCAAAATCATATCTGGACTTAGTGCATTAAATTTAACAACAGCCTCTTGCCCATCGTGGCACATGATTACCGAATATCCCTCTTTTTCAAGATATAGCCTCAAAAGCTCACAAATGTTCTTATCATCATCGACAACCAAAATCTTTTCTAGTGACATAATATTGTCCTCCATTTTTTTATTTTTGAATAAAGTACTAAAAAGTAACTAATTTATAATTCTAATTATACCCCTTGAAAACAAAAAGTAGTGAACAAATTTTAAAGTTTTATATCGTTAAATTTGAAATTATTATAAAAGATTTTATCTCACTTTAGCTTTCCCTTTTAATACTTGCGTATATCCTACAAATGATGTATAATAATTTCTGCACGAATACAACAAATTAATTTTTTCGAAAGAGGTAATTTATATATGAAGCTTGGTATGGTTGGACTGCCAAACGTAGGCAAAAGCACACTTTTTAATGCGATAACCAACGCAGGAGCAGAAAGTGCAAATTATCCATTTTGCACAATTGAGCCAAATGTTGGCGTTGTGTCTGTTCCGGACGAAAGACTAGATAAACTTTCAGCAATATATGATCCAAAAAAATTCTCGCCTGCAATCTTGGAATTTGTGGATATCGCAGGTCTTGTAAAAGGAGCATCAAAGGGCGAAGGTTTGGGCAATAAGTTTTTAGCTAACATTCGTGAAGTTGAGGCTCTTGTTCACGTTGTGAGGTGCTTTGAAGATGATAATATCATCCACGTTGATGGTCAAATTGGACCTCGTCGTGACGTTGAAACAATCAATCTCGAATTAATCTTTTCTGACTTAGAAATAATTAATAGACGAGCAGACAAATGTGGCAAATTGATTAAATCAGATAAAAAATATCAAGCAGAGCTTGATTTGTGTCTTAAAATTAAGGAATGTCTTGAAGATGGAAAGCCTGCTCGCTCTCTTGATTTTGATGAAGAAGAGGAGCTACTTGTAAAAACAATGCAGCTTCTTTCTTATAAGCCAGTAATTTATGCTGCAAATATGTCTGAAGATGATTTTATAAATAATATTGAAACCAATAAATTTTACAATGAAATTTGTAGCATTGCAAAGGAAGAAAATGCTAGAGTGCTTCCAATATGCGCAAAAATTGAGGCAGAAATTACTGATATGTCACCTGAGGACAAGACAATGTTTTTGTCAGAACTAAATTTAAAGCAATCAGGTCTTGACCGAATCATAAAAGAGGGTTATTCTTTACTTGGACTAATTTCTTATTTAACTGCTGGTGAACAAGAAGTGCGTGCATGGACAATTACAAAAGGTACAAAAGCCCCTCAAGCCGCTGGAAAAATCCACACCGACTTTGAGCGTGGCTTTATCAGGGCTGAAATTGTTGCTTATACCGACCTTATTGCCTGTGGAACAATGGCCGTCGCAAAGGAAAAAGGACTTGTTGGTCTTCAAGGCAAAGAGTATGTTATGCAAGATGGTGATATCGTTTTATTTAGGTTTAATGTTTAAACCTACAATATGTGGCTTTTACGAGCTTAATTAATTATAAAAAAGAGGTAATAACGTGAATATTATTATTGTTGGTTGTGGCAAGGTCGGCGCAAGATTGGCTTCATTACTTGACCATGAGGGGCACGACGTTTCAATTGTGGACAGACACGAAGAAAGTTTTGAGATGCTTGATGACACATACGGAGGTTTTAAAACCTGTGGAATTCCTATTGACCAAGATGTTTTAAAAAGAGCTGGAATCGAAAGATGTGATGCCCTTGCAGCAGTTAGCCTAGATGACAACGTAAACATTATGGTTAGCCAACTTGCACGAGAAATATTTAATGTTCCTACAGTACTCGCAAGAATTTATGATCCTAAGCGCGAAGATGTATTTTCACACTTCGGACTTTATACGGTTTGTCCTACAAACCTAACGGTTGCCGCTATTCGTTCAGCTCTTACTGAAAAGGACAAGCCTCAGACAATTAATGTTGGCTCACATACCATAACTTTTACAACCCAATCGTTGCCGAAGGCGTTAATTGGTAATTTGACAACTGATATTGAGCTTGAAGAAAACCAGTCTTTATATGGTGTAATTCATTCTGATTTGTCAGTTTCATTGTATCAAGGACAAAAACTTCGTTTTGTTTTAGGTGATAAAGTTATCATCTCAAACATTATAGATTAGGGGGCATTTTATGAATATCGTTGTTATTGGTGGTGGCAAGGTTGGCTACTATCTAACTAAGACTCTGCTTGAACATGGACATCACCCAACCCTTGTTGAAATTTCAAAAACAGCCTGCAATTTTCTTGCAAATGATCTAGATGTGCCAATAATATGCGGTGATGGTACATCCATCGACATACTTGAACGATCAAATGTTGCTGGCTGTGACGCATTAATTAGCGTTACTGGTAAAGATGAAAATAATTTGATAAGCTGTCAGCTTGCTAAAAAATTATTTAATGTTCCAAAGACAATTGCTAGAGTAAATAACCCCAAAAACGCTGCAATTATGCGTCAACTTGGGATTGATATCGCAATCAGTAGTACTGACAACATTGCAAGACTTTTAGAGCATGAGGTTGATGCTGGAAGTATGCGCCAAATTGTAAGTATTAACCATGGTGAGGCATCAATATGCGAAATTACTTTACCAGATGCGTATCGCCTACATGGCAAAAAGCTGAATGAAATTAAGATGCCAAATATGGCAGTTATTATCTCAATCAGTCGCAAAGGTGTTACGATTATTCCCCGTGGTGATACCGAACTTTTAAGTGGAGATACGGTTATGTTCTTATCTCAAAATGATGCTATTCACCAAGTGAACATGTTGCTAAAGCTTGATACAAAATAACAAAAATGCCACCCGGCCGGGTGGCATTTTTTTATTATTCATCATTTTTCTTTGTCACATTACATTGGTCTTTTACGCTACAACCCTTACATCCCTCACAGCATTTTCCTTTGAAGGACTGAATAATTGTGCGGACTACAATATAAACTGCAAGCAAAACTAAAAGCACGCAGATTACGATTACAAGTTCTTTCATAGAAAAGAGCATATCAGATGCCCCTCTCGCCACCTTTCTTTTTAAACTTCTTAACTAACTATGATACTTCCAATTTGGAACACAAGCAACGATACAAAATATGCAATTCCAGTTTGCAATATGGCTGTACCTACTGCCCATTTAACGCTGTTCATTTCTTTTCTTAGTGTAACAAATGCAGAGATACAAGGCATATACAAAAGCGTAAATGTCATAAATGCAAGTGCAGAAACTGGGGTAAATGACGCAGCTAATGCAGTTGGGAGCATTGCAGTTTGCCCTGTTGTATACAAAATTGTTATTGTACTAACGACACTTTCCTTTGCAATCAAGCCTGTAAGCAACGCAACAGTTGCTTGCCATGTTCCAAAGCCTAATGGCAAAAATATTGGTGCAATTAATGAGCCAAATTGCCCTAACATACTGGTGCTTGAATCAGTTACCATTTGTAGGCTTGGCGAAAAATTCTGAAATACCCAAACTAAAATGCTCATTGAAAAAATAACGGTACCTGCTTTTATAATAAAGCCCTTACATTTTTGCCATACGTGCATCGTAATTGATTTTAATAGTGGTAATCGATAGGGTGGAAGTTCCATTACAAAGGGTGCAACATTGCCTCTGAATAAAGTTTTCTTTAGAATGACACCTGTTATAATTGCTACTATTATCCCCAATATATACATACTGAATACAATTACCCCTTGATTTTTTGTAAAGAAAATCCCTGCAAATAGGGCATAAATCGGTAACCTTGCTCCACAAGACATGAAGGGGGTAAGCATCATGGTTAGCTTTCTATCCTTCTCGTTTTCAAGGGTTCTAGCCGCCATGATTGCTGGTGTAGTACAACCAAATCCCATAAGCATAGGAATGAAAGACTTTCCAGAAAGCCCTAGTTTTCGAAGCAATCGATCCATGATAAATGCTGCTCTCGCCATATAGCCGCTGTCCTCTAGCAGAGAAAGACAGAGGAACAATATTGTAATTTGCGGCAAAAACATGAGTATTCCAGAAACACCACCAATTGCAGCGTCAATGATAAGCCCATATGTCCACTCAGGAGCACTTGCATAATCCAGTCCATATTTCACTACAGGAACTAACAATCCATTAAATAGATAGTCTACAAAACCACTTAAAAACTTTCCTATTGGTCCAAATGTTAGGGTGAACATGATAAGCATAGTTAGTAGAAATATTGGTATTGCAAGGTATCTGTTTGTAACAAGCCTATCTATTTTATCTGACGTAGTCAATTTGTTGGCATCATCACCTTTTTTAACGCATCGCTTTGCTATCTTTTCAATATATTTGTATCTTGCGTCAGCAAGCATCCCTTCCCTATCGCCATACTCGCTTGTAGACTCGTATTTTAGCACGATTCGCTCAATACGTTGATCCTGATCCTTGGTAAGATGAAGCTTCTTTTGTGCCTCGTTGTCGCCTTCTAGGAGCTTTCCTGCAAAAAACTGCAACGGAATCGTCTTATCATAATTTTGCTCTGCAAGTATCATTAATATATCGTTTAACGCATTTTGCGTTGTATTATCGTAAGTAATTTTAGGCGCATAGTATTCTTTACCATGTGCAAGTTTTTCTGCCTTTTTTAAAACGTCATCAACGTTTTCACCACGTCTTGCAGTAATTGCAACAACAGGCACACCAAGCTCTACACTTAGTTTCTCACAATCAAGTTTCCAGCCCTTTGCAATCACATCGTCCATCATATTTACAGCTACAACCATAGGTCGGTTCAGTTCGATTAGCTGTACAGTTAAGTATAAGTTTCTTTCTAAATTTGTACCATCAATGATATTGATAATAACTTCTGGATTTTCATTGATAATATAATCTCTTGTTACAATCTCTTCCATTGTGTAGGGCGAAAGCGAATAAATACCAGGCAAATCAACGAGTTCATTATGTCCAATTTTAGTTTTTCCAACTTTCTTTTGCACAGTAACTCCAGGCCAATTTCCAACATATTGATTTGAACCCGTAAGTACATTAAATAGTGTTGTTTTTCCACAGTTTGGATTTCCGGCAAGTGCCATTTTATGAGCCATTTATAGCACCTCCGCAGATTTAATTTTTATATTTTTTGCTTCTGTCTTTCTAATGGTCAGCTCATATCCTCTAAGATTAATTTCAATTGGATCTCCAAGTGGTGCGACTTTTCTTATCATCACAACAACTCCAGGAG
>JBAQWI010000064.1:0-4726 GCA_049298835.1 Oscillospiraceae bacterium | reverse complement strand
GTTTAACCCTAACTAAGGGTTCATCATATGAACGAGCTATTTTCACTTCATTTTTTCTATTATTGTAGATTGTTACACCAAAAACAATGATCAGGCTTATCACTATGACTATCAAACTCACAAGGCGTTTATTTGCCATTATACACCATCCTTTATCGATTGATCTCATCATTTTGACATACTATATTTACGTTTGCAACACCTTCAATTTTATAAAGAATGTCAGAAATAGAACCTGCGTTTTTATTAATCATTACTTGAGATAGTTCAAATATGTATTCAACCGTCTCAGATGAAGTGTTTTTCACCCTCAAACGTGCTTTTTCTTTATACTGATCACTTACAACTTTTTCGATATTTTCTGAACATTTACGTTGCCCACGGATAACAAGTAAATAGCGATCATTTGTTTTAATCATTCCAAAAACCAATAAAAATAAAAATATTACTGCTGAACCAACACCTGCAATCATATATTCTGAGACACCACAGCATATTCCAACAGCAATGCACCAAAAAATATAAGCTGTATCTCTTGGATCTTTAATAGCTGTGCGAAAACGCACAATAGATAATGCGCCGACCATGCCAAGTGATAATGCTATATTATTACCTATTACATTCATGACCAGAGTTGTGATTAGTGCTAACATAACCAAAGATACATTGAAGCGTGCACTATATACTGTTCCCGAGTGTGAAAATCGATAAGATAAATAGATTACTGAACTTAAAACCATTGCCATTAAAAAATTAAATAAAACACCCTCTAAAGTCAATGCGCCCGTATTTGTTGTTAAATAGTCAAATAATTGTTCTTTCATGGTTACCTCCATATTTAAGTATTAAAATACTTTATTATTTTCAGAGCGTTTTTTATTAAAAAGGTCCCCCGTTTAAATGGCTAACACTTCTCGCTAAACAATATTTACTGTTTGATGTCGACATTTTATCACACGTAGACAATAAATCTCTCACATAACTTAATAAAAACCTGTTGTATTTCACTTCTAACGTGACATCATCATAGTGACTTACGGGGTATAAATTCAGATTACTAGCAAACAGGTCAAAATTAGTTTCAGTTGCTTGTATACCAGCATCAAGTGTAATCCTAATGTCGTTTTCTAGGACGTAAAATGCAGTTCGTTTGTATTCAACAATACATTTTGGAATGTATTGTTGTTGCATCATTAAAAAATATAGCTCTTGTGCAAAGGGGTTTTCATAAGTTAATAAGCATTCATATCTGCCTATTGTTAGTTCTAAAGCATGTAACTTTGAAATAGATAAAGACCGTTTGCGCTGATTATCGCCACTTTTCTCCTTCATTTCTAAACGAGCAATTTTTTCAGATGGTGAATATATGCGCAAACGAATTTTTTTTCGATACTCATAGCCATCTTCTTTTTCAAAATAATCCGTATCATCAATGGTATCAAAATACAAAGATCTTACTATGTAGCCTCCATCGTGAGAGTTATGTATATCTTGATGCAAAACCTGTAAAAATAGTTCATTTAAATTAGAGGATGCTATTTTGGATATTAAATATTTTTTTTCTTTTCGAAAAACATCTCTCATTTCCTTGATTTGTATCACACCCTTCTATATAAATGAAAAATAAATTATAATTTATTATACTATATATTTCAGTGAAAAACAATATATGGTATATATGTTAAATATACCATATATACTATTTATATTTAAGTTTTTTAATTAAATTCATCAAACGTGTCCCAATGTGTCAATTCAAAATCACTTTTAGAACTCCCACAGAAAATAACCCAAAATCCCTATACACTTATTCCGTTGAGCACCGCTTCCATTCAAGAAATTCTTGAATGCGGACATCCTCCTGTGGGGGCGACTGAGGTTTTACTTTTCTTGGCATAGAGATTCATCCTTTTTTTCCAAATTTGATTTAAAGAAATAAGAAAGCCGCCACAAATGTGACCGCCCAGTTTAAGATAGCTGATTGAATTGTATTACTCATAAAAAGGGCCATTAACGATCAAGCCAAATCGCTGCAAACATGCTATCCTGTTTACAAGGAGGTGCTTAAAAATGCACGCATGGGAACAAATACAAATAGCTATAGACTACATTGAGGAAAATATTTCAGAGGAAATGAAAATTGAAAATTTGGCGAAGCTTGCTTCATTGTCGCAGTTTTATTTTCAAAGGCTGTTCAGCCGATTGGTGAAAAGGCCGGTGAACGAATATATCAAACTGCGCCGTCTCGCAAAAGCGTCCGAGGCTCTGCTAGATAAAAACAAACGGATTCTGGATATTGCTTTGGATCTTGGCTTTTCCTCTCATGAGACTTTGACACGAGCCTTTAAGGATGCTTTTGGAATGAACCACTTGAAGACTATTCCTCATGGGAATTACCAGAAGGTGAATATATCGTCTGTTCTTTTGAGGCAGAGGATTTTGAACATCTTGTTCTGGATGCGATGTACAAGGCCCACAAGTATATGTTTGAAACATGGCTTCCGAATCACAAGCTTGTTTCCAAGCCTTTTTCGGTGGAGCGCTACGCAAGCCATAATCCGAAAACAACCAGCATGGAGATATGGGTAATCAAGAAATTCTTGGATACGAACATCATCTTGTAGAATAGACTATGATTTTGTTATTCTTGGCATAGAGATATTTGCTTTCTTGTTTTAATTTGACATATCAAAAAAGTCGTCACTGTTGTGACGACTTAAGGAGAATTAATTTACTTATATATCGGTTTATGGTATAATTATTTAATAAAATTGTCCGATCATGTGTTTTAGAATAATATCCATATCACCCGTGAAATAATAGAAGAGATTGTGAGGTGCGTATATATGATTTCAAAAGCAGACTGCCGATTAATCAGTAATATGCTAATAAAAAATTCACCCTACAATCTCTATCTTTTACCCCATAAACTACTAAAGCCATACATATCAAACTATACTATTTCCTTTCCTGAACAGGGCATGGTTAGCAACACACTGACGCTAATTCCCGATGCAAGCGGAACACTAACTTTTGCTTTTGACGGCAATACGATCAGCAGTGAATTATGGGGGGCAACAACAAAGACCGCCACCATAGGGAGTGAAGCAAATGACTACGCCATGATGCTTTTTGTCGAATTTCTCCCCTGCGGGTTATATCAGCTCACAGGCATTGATCAAATTGAACTGGCAAATGCAAGACTTCCACTACAGGATGTAAACAGGGCACTGCAAATCAGGATATGTGAGGTGCTTGAGCAGGCTAAAAGCATCGCAGAATTGGTATCACAGCTGAATAACATCTTTCTTTCACTTATGGTTTGCACAGAATGGGTCGGTATAGCCCAGGGCGCAATCGGAAAAATCATAGACAGCAATGGCTTGATAACTGTTAAGGAGTTTTCTGCGTCCTTGTATTACAGCGAAAGGCATGTGAACAGAATCTTCAGTGAGTGTGTCGGAATGAATGTAAAAGCATTTTCTAGATTGGTTAGAATCAATAACGCAATCAGATTGCTGCAAAGACCACAAACGTCATTGATGCGTGTGGCACTGGAATCAGGATTTTACGATCAGGCTCATTTTACGAACGACTTTAAAGCGATATGCAATGTAACCCCCGATTGCTATACGAAAAACATGTCCGATTTTTACAACGAAACATTAAAATTATAGGTTATAATGTTGAAAAATGACAGGAGGTAATCGTTATGAAATTTGGTGGTTCACTTTTAGCTGTGAACGACATGGCAACATCAAAAAAATTCTATTCGAATATTCTGGAGCAAAAAGTAGCACTTGATTTAGGTGTGCATATTTCCTTTGCGGATGGTTTTTCCTTACAGCAAAATTATGCCGAGTTGATTGGCATAGATCCAGCGACTGTATTAAAAAAATCGAACAATTCCCAGCTCTATTTTGAAGTTGACGATTTAGACAGCTGGAATAATCGGCTGAAAAGCATTGGCGATATTCCATACATACATGACATTAAGGAGTATGCGTGGGGGCAGAGAGTCATCCGAGTTTATGACCCCGACATGCACATCGTTGAAATCGCTGAAAGCATGGAAAGTGTAGTTAAACGGTTTTTGAGTCAGGGATTGTCCGTTGAAGAAACTGCAAAGCGCAGCATGTATCCTATTGAATTTGTAAAGAACTGCCTGTAAGAGCATAATGGACTAAACCATGCAAATTTCCCCGAATGACTGGATACGTCTGGCTATTCGGGGAAATTGCAAGGGATCAAAAGGGTAAATGCAGTACTATAATCAGTTTTGTGAGGTAAAGGAAATCATGGAGAACAACAACTATAAGGAAATTACCTGTGAAAGTGCCTTAAATAAGCTCAAACGGCAGATTCCATATGGATGGGATCTGAATATATATCGTGGATGTGCGCACGGCTGTAAATATTGCTACGCCATGTATTCGCACAAATATTTAGATTCAGGCGGCTTTTTTGATGATATTTATGTTAAGACAAATATCGTGGAGCAACTGGAAAAAGAATTAAGCGCACCCAGCTGGAAAAGAGAAATTATCAATATAGGCGGTGTGACAGACAGTTATCAATCTGCTGAAGCAACCTATAAAATAATGCCGGAAATACTAAAACTACTGATAAAATACAAGACACCCGCCATCATTTCTACAAAATCCACTTTGGTGTTACGGGATTATGATTTAATTGACGAGCTGTCTCAAATTACCTACATTAACAT
>JBAQWI010000063.1:0-2064 GCA_049298835.1 Oscillospiraceae bacterium | reverse complement strand
GATCTGCTGATAAAAAAGTGATTAAAAATAAATGGATTACAAAACAGACAAAAAAATTAATCAGGGACAAGAATATTAAATGGAAATTATACAGACAATCTGGGAGGGAAATGGACTTTTCTCTGTATAAGATAAGCAGGAACCTATCTGTTAATTCAATAAAGAAGGATAAGGAAACTTTTGAAGCTAGCTTGATAAACAAATTTAAAACTGACAAAAGAGGCTTTTATAAGTATGTTAACAATAAAAATTTGGCTAAACCTAGGGTGGCACAGTTAAAGACTGGAAATAATGATTTCACTAACACGGATAGTGAGGCAGCTGATATTCTGAACAAAGTTTTTGAATCGGTATTTGTAGAGGAGGGGGATGGTGCTATTCCCACTATGGGATCCCGGAATAGTAACACTTGGATGGAAAGCTGTGAGATATCCGAATCTGATGTATTCAAGCTTTTGGATAGAATTGAAACAAGCAAATCAACAGGTGTTGACAATATCCACCCTCATATGCTCAAGGAATGTAGGGAGCAACTATCAGTACCTCTTGCACTAATTTTTAATAAATCTCTGGATTCAGGTGCTTTACCCAGTAATTGGAAATTGGCCAATATTGTCCCGATTTACAAAAAGGGGGATAGAACATCACCTGGTAACTATAGACCAATATCGTTAACCGCAATTAGCTGCAAAATAATGGAGAAGCTATTGAAAAATAAAATAGTGGATTTTGTTGAAAGTTTAAATCTTTTTAGCAATGACCAGCATGGATTCTGTAAGGGTAGGTCATGTCTAACTAATTTACTTGAAAGTTTTGAAGAGTGGACGGCTGCTTTAGATGAAGGCTACGGTATAGACATAGTGTTCCTCGATTATCAAAAGGCTTTTGATTCGGTTCCACATAAAAGGTTGATTGAAAAACTTAAATGTTATGGAATTGGTGGGAAAATCCTGGCATGGATTCAAGAATTTCTTAGGGAAATGAGAGTTTTGGTAAATGGTGCTTATTCATCATGGACCAAAATTATAAGTGTGGTACCTCAGGGCTCGGTTTTAGGGCCATTATTGTTTTTTGTTATATGTTAACGATCTGCCGGATATTGTCAAGTGTGGTGTTAAAATGTTTGCAGATGACACTAAGATTTGGAATAAAGTAAAGGATATTGGGGATAAAGATAGGTTACAGAATGATTTGGATAACCTGGATCTTTGGTCGAGTAAATGGCTGCTCAAATTTAATGTGGACAAATGTAAAATGATGAGTCTAGGGCATACATTAGGTACAGAGTACACGCTAGGTGGGAAGGTTCTTCAGAACACAGAAGAAGAAAAAGATTTGGGGGTTTGGATATCCTCCAACCTCAAGCCTAGTTTACAGTGTAGTAAGGCTGCCCTTAAGGCAAAATCTGTTTTGGCATGTATTAAAAGAACTTTTTCATCAATAACTATTGACAGCTTTAAGATTTTGTTTAATACTTATATTAGGCCTCATATTGAGTATTGTGTTCAAGTTTGGAATCCATTTTTGAAAAAGGATATTGAAATTTTGGAAAATGTGCAACGCAGGGCAACTAAAATGGTTAAAGCATTGGGTAAAATGTCCTATGAGGAAAGGCTTGCTAAATTGAAACTCTTCCCTCTAAGCTACAGAAGAAAGAGGGGAGATATGATTGAGGTTTTTAAAATTATGAACGGTATCGACAATATCGATAGGGAAGCATTCTTTTCAGATTCAGTAACCAAAAATTTGAGGGGACATTCATGTAAGCTTTATCATAGACAGGTTAGATTGCAGCTAAGACAGGGCTTTTTCAGTCAACGAGTAGTGTCTTTATGGAACAGCCTGCCACAGTTTGTGGTAGAATCCACATCAGTGGACATGTTTAAAGGACGATTGGACAAGTTTGTTTTTGGAAGTGAGGTGGGAACTAAAAATTTTATTTAAAATTGAACTAACTCCACTAATCAGAACTGAAACTGAAACTGAACTGGACTGGAAAAAATGAAAAATATATGAAATAAATGTTTATTTTTTCGCTGCGTTTTAGATTAAGCACTGCTTTTC
>JBAQWI010000062.1:0-2281 GCA_049298835.1 Oscillospiraceae bacterium | reverse complement strand
CGTTTGATTATACCTACGTATGTTACCATTACACTAATATTCATTATTAGTTTTATTGCTAGTCATTTGTTAAACCGAGATCAGCTATATGATATTTCTACTATTTTTCGTTCATATTTATTTGCAGATGGTATAGGATATATCTGGATTACAAAGATATATTTTATCATTGCACTATTTTCACCAATCTTAAGACATATATGTATTCTCATTAAATCTGATTACAATTTTATTGTCATAATTATTGTTATGTATCTAGTGTATTCTAGTTCTTTACATATGAGCTATGAGTATGGAAATATCATATTGAATGAGTATGTATTTCTAACATTTCCATACTGTTTGGTAGCTTTAACTGGCATGAGAATTGTCTATAAGCCATTTTTTTTGAGTGTACTTTTAAAAGCCAGTTTATTGGGCATTGTATTATTTCAAATTTATTATAGTTATATTGGAGTTGGATTTTCGCCATCTGATTATAAATTCCCACCCAAAGCATATTATTTACTTTATGGCATAGCGGTCTCGGTTCTTTTATTGAAATTAATACCGAATAAAAAAAATAATTTAATACAGTGGATTAGTAGAAATTCCTTTACTATATATTTGGTTCATATATTTTGTGTAATGGCCGTGGAAATGATGGCCGACTACATAGATGTTTTATTATTTCAAAATTGGCTATTTAAGTACTTTGTGATTTTAATTCTATCTTTTACAATAACAAATCTTTTATTACAATTTAAAAATATAGTAAACAAGAGAGGGTATGTCTATGTTAAATACAATTAGAGCTCAAATAAAAAACATTCCAATAGCAATCAGAATTTATGACCAAATTCAGTATCAAATGAGTAAAAAAGCTTTAAGAAAATCTCCAGAAGATGCAGTGAGCAAACTGTTTAAAAAAATGATGGGTTATGAGCTTGATTTAAATAATCCTAAAACATTTAATGAAAAAATTCAGTGGATGAAGTTATATTGGCATGATCCTATTTTACCAACATTAGTTGACAAATTCACAGTGAGAAAATATGTTGCAGATAAAATTGGAGAAGAATATCTAGTACCACTTTATTCAACATTTAATAATGTTGATGATATAATTTTCGAAGAATTGCCTAATGGTTGTGTTCTTAAACCAAATCACGGATCAGGACAGGTGTTAATTGTAAGAGACAAAATGAAAATTAATTGGCCCAAAGAACGGAAAGCCTTTGAACGTAGTATGAATAATAATTTTTATTATACTTGGTATGAATGGGCATATAAAGATATTGAACCTAAAATAATATGTGAAAAATTATTAGATGATCAAATCATTGATTATAAATTTTTCTGTTTTGGGGGAATTCCAGAATTTTTATATGTTTCGCAAGGTTTAGTTCAAGACCATACGTTAAAAGTCGGGTTTTATGATTTAAATTGGGAAAAAATGCCATTTCAAAGGACTGACTATGAAGGGCTTGATGGGGATTTAAAGCGTCCAAATAAACTAGCAGAAATGGAAAAATTAGCTAGCGAACTTTCTAAAGGGTTCCCATTTGTACGTGTAGATTTATATTGTGTAGAAGATGAAATATATTTTTCCGAGATGACCTTTACACCAAGTAGTGGATATATGCCGTTAAATCCGGATAGTTATGATGTAATTTTAGGAGAATTGCTTACTTTACCTGAGAAAAAATGTTGATAAATAGTTTAAATTGACACTAATACATAATATTCATAATTTGATAAAGAGAGGAATGTCAATTTGGACGAATTTAGTTTATTGAACAAAGTTGGAAATGCTGCAAAATGGTCTTCACTAACTCAAATAACCTCAAAACTCATATCACCAATCACTAATATGATTTTGGCAAGACTATTGGCACCAGAAGTATTTGGTATTGTGGCGACTGTCACAATGATTATTAGCTTTGCTGAGATGTTTACTGACGCAGGTTTTCAAAAATACCTCGTCCAGCATGAATTCAAGAATGAAGTTGAAAAAAGCCAAAGTGCGGATGTAGCATTTTGGACAAATTTAGGAATATCTCTTTTTATATGGGGTAATATTATTATTTTTCGAAATCCTTTGGCAGATGCAGTCGGTAACAATGGGTTGGGGCATGTTATAGCAATAGCATGTGCACAAGTACCAATGACATCTTTTTCGAGTATTCAAATGGCACTTTATCGTAGGAAATTTGACTTTAAGGCGCTTTTTAAAGTACAAACAATTTCTGCGTTAATTCCTTTATTTGTTACTGTTCCATTGGCTATTGTAGGATTAGGA
>JBAQWI010000061.1:0-5051 GCA_049298835.1 Oscillospiraceae bacterium | reverse complement strand
CCGCAACACTTGCCACTGCCATACAAACAAATACTATCTTTTTGATGTCAAATACTTTGTCTGAAAGATATCCATATAAAGGCTGTACTACTATTGATGTTGTCGCAAGCGTTGCCATAACAAAACCAATTACGCTTTTAGAGTATCCAACCGAACTTAGATATGCCACAAAAAAACCAAACGAAAAACAAAATGCAACCCAAAACATACATTGAATTGCACAGCAAGCCTTATTTATAGATTTTATCATCAATATTCCCCATTATACCCTATTTTACGCCATAGATAGTATACTATTTATGGCGTATCGTGTCAATGAATTTATAATCCCAAAAAGTTTATAATTCATCTTTTTTTACAACAAAAAGCATCAGAATTTTAACTTCTGATGCTTTAAATTACTATATTAAACACATTCTGGACTTGTAATAGATTTCTTTGCCGATACCCGAGAAAAGCACATCCCTGCAACAATAGGTAAATAGAATGTGAGTATTCTCCACAATACAATCGCAACCGATAAAATTCCTGACTGTACAAAAAACATTCCAAAGAAAAGGTAAAACCCTCCCTCTGCACCACCCGCACCTCCAGGTAGTGGTACAAATGATGAAATAAGCAATACAAATGCTGCTGCGCAAATTATCGTCAAAAGGCTTACGTGATTTACCGAAAGTGACAAGCATACAAAATACGGTACTGTGAAGAATGCCGTCAACTGAACCACCGTAATCAATGATGGTAGGATAAATCTCTTTGGATTTGCTTTAATAATAGCAAAGTTCTCATAAAACTTCTCAGCTTCTGTTATGATTTTTTTATTTAGCGCTTCCCCATTTTTTACAATTTTAATCTTACATAATAGATTGGAAATAGCTATTAGAAATTTTGTTGTTATTTTCGGAAAGAAACCAATTCCCACAATTAAAAACATAACGATGAGATTAATTGTAAATCCTAATAAAATTAAAAGTGCAAATCCAGAAACCTCTGCTAAGAAGAACTTTAATTTAAAAAATATAACTACTAGGGAATAAAAAGTCAGTACTAGCTGATAGATAATAAACTTAGCAAGCAACGCACAAGATGCCTGTCCGAGTGGCATTCCACACTTTACTAAGCGATACGCTTGCATTGGTTGTCCACCGCTTGCAAACGGTGTAATACAGTTAAATAGTTGTCCTACCATTGAGGTACTAAAACAATCTTTATATGAAATACTGCTGTTAATTCCTCTACAAACACTGTGAAATGTAGATGCTTCCAGTATCCAATATAAAACCATGCACAATCCCGCACAAATCAGATAGACTGGCTTGGCTGATTTCAGCGCCTCAAGTAGTACCATTGGTCCGTCTGCCACCATAGTGAAAAGTAGCATAACCACCCCGCATATTGCAATTAATATTATATTCAAGCGATTTTTTTTCATATTACACCTCATATTTTAAAAAGTAGCCAACATCACACTTGTTGATTACTAAACGATTAAACATTTATATAATCTTCAAACGAAAAGAGTATGCCCAATATGTACACATTCAAGTATAATTCAAATATTTTTTGCAAATATTTATCGTGTGCATTTTTCTATCCATAATTTCAATTATTTTACATATATAATTATACCTCTTTATTACTGCGATTGGAATAGTAATATTGCAATCGCACTTTCAGGTCAATTTCAAAGCCATATAAAATGAGCAAATAGTCTGAAATACCACGAGAAATTTTTCGTGATATTTCTTCTTTGTAATTGACTTTTCTGTTAATTTAGGGTAAAATAATATAAGAACAAACGTTCTTATATTGTTTAGGATGGTGAAACAGTGGATATTTTTGATAAACTGACAATCCTGTCAGATGCTGCAAAATACGATGTTGCTTGTACTTCAAGTGGTGTCGAGCGTGGCGGAGAAAAAGGCTCTCTTGGTAGTGCTGCTCAAGCCGGTATATGCCACAGTTTCGCTGCCGACGGGAGATGCATCTCTCTTTTAAAGGTGCTTATGACAAATGTATGTGTGTATGACTGCAAATATTGCATAAACCGTCGCACGAATGATACACAACGTGCAACGTTTACGCCCCGTGAACTTGCAGAACTTACCATCCATTTTTATAGAAGGAACTACATCGAGGGACTATTTCTTAGCTCAGGGGTAATAAAAAATCCCGACTATACCTGCGAGCAAATGGCTTTGACACTTGAAATCCTTAGAAACGAATATAAATTTCGTGGGTATATACACGTTAAAGCTATCCCCGGTGCTGATGATGCTCTAATACAAAAACTCGGGTTGCTTGCCGACCGTATCAGTATTAACATTGAGTTACCATCACAAAATAGCTTAGAATTATTAGCACCCGATAAGTCTAAAACATCTATATTACGTCCGATGGGGCTTATTACAAGTGGCATTAAGCACAATTCAACTGAAATTGTGAGATATAAAAACATTCCCAAATTCGCACCTGCTGGACAAAGCACCCAAATGATTATCGGTGCAACCCCAGACACAGACTATCAAATTTTAAAGCTGACACAAGGACTATATAAAAAATATGGATTGAAACGAGTCTTCTTTTCAGCCTACATTCCAACACAAAGTCATACGCTTTTGCCTTCAATTGACACAAAACCTCCGCTTTTAAGAGAGCACAGACTTTATCAAGCAGACTGGCTTTTGCGTTTTTACGGATTTGATGCAAGTGAACTTCTTGATGAACAGCATCAAGATTTCAATCCATTTCTTGATCCAAAATGCAACTGGGCAATCAATCACCTAGAGTTGTTCCCTGTTGAGATCAACTCCGTTGCCTATGATATGCTGTTGCGTGTTCCTGGGGTCGGTGTGAAAAGTGCAAATCGAATTATGGTTGCACGAAAAACTGGCTCACTAAATTTTGATGGGCTTAAAAAAATTGGTGTTGTACTAAAACGTGCCCAGTATTTTATAACCTGTAATGGGAAAATGGCAGAGGGTTTGAAGTTTAACAACGAGAGCATTTTACGGGCTTTAATATCCGAAAAAAGTAATGATATGCTAATGCAAAATCAGTCAGAACAGCTTACCCTTTTAACTAACCTAGAACCGTCAAAGGAGGATTTGATGAAATGTCTGACAGGTCAAATATAGTTTATCTCTATGATGGCAGTTTTGACGGACTTTTGTGCTGTGTTTTTGATAGCTATGTCCGTCACGAGATTCCAATGGATATTTTAACCGATGATGCTCCGCAAGTATTGTTATATGAAACAAGGTTCATTATTTCCGACCACCAAAAGGCAGACAGAATTTACACTTCTATCCTTAAAAAAATGGGAAACGATGCAGAGTATCTAATTAAGATTGGTTTTCTTTGTGCTTTAAATGCAAAATCGCTCATTATCTACAATTTTATTCGACTAGGCTATACGCATGGGTTTCAAGTTTCAAATATGCTTGCTGACACAACCGTTTCGTCACTTCACAACATGGTAAAGGCTGTTCAGAATGAAAAGCATATGCTACTTGGTTTTGTCCGTTTTTCTGAGTATAACGGATGTTTGGTTTCTGTTATTGAACCCAAACATTTTGTTCTTCCATTAATGAAAGGTCATTTCTGTGCTAGATTTTCAGGTGAACAGTTTATGATTTACGACAAGACACACCAAGTAGCATTGATTTATCGCCCGTATGAGGCAAAAATCATTGAAGTAGAACACCTTGAGCTTCCCTGCGAGGATGAAATTGAGGAAAAATATCGCAGGCTTTGGACGCAATACTACAACACAATTGCAATTAAAGAACGTGAAAACCCAAAATGCCGTATGGGGCATATGCCAAAACGATATTGGTTGCATCTAACAGAAATGACTACAGATTTAAGCCCACAAAAACAACTAAAATAGCGTATACGTTCTGCTGAAAACAAGAAACCCTTGATAAAAAACAAAAACAACCTCCGACTTACTCAAAAGCTGAGTGGGTCGGAGGTTGAAAACGTGAGGAGAATAGTTAATTAATCTTCTTTCTTTTTAAGTTTTAAAACAACACTTAAAATTAATGCAAGTACTGCAACCATACCTGTGCTAGTTGCTGTCATTCCACCTGATTTTGGTAGTTTTCCAAGAGGTACAGTTTCATCTATGATACTAACGATATCTTCTGGAAGTTTGCCTAGTGGAACCTCTGGTTCAACAATTGCAACAGGTTCTACTGGATCAGGGCGAGAAGGGGTTGGATCAGGGCGAGGAGTTTCTACAGTTTTGCTGTAATTTATTGTAACAGTATAATCATAACGAGCATCGTATACAAAAGTTTTCTCGTTAGATGTGATTGTTTCTGGTAAATCTGTTGGTGGTGTTGCTGGCTCAGAAACTGGTGGTGCAACTGGTGCTGGGTCAGTAACTGATGGCTCAGAAACTGCTGGCTCAGGAACTATTAGCTGAGCAACTATCAGCTCAGAAGTTGTTGTCTGAGCAACTGCTGGCTCAAGAGTTGGTACTGGAATTACTTTCTTCAGCTTTCCTGTGATAGTGATATCTTTAAATAGATATCCATTGATAAGTTTCTGCCATAGAGTTGTATCAATAGCACTTCCGTCATCAACAGTTTTGCTTTCGGTGAATTTTAATGCATTTTGCAGTACGCCGTTTAAGAAGTAGTTATGGATTACTGCTACGTCACCTTTTACAATTGGTACAGGAACGAAGAATACGCTGATTACGTTGTTTTCAGCAGTAGCTGTTAATACAATGCTAAAAATTAAATTTTCCCCAAGTTGGTAACCCTTTATCGTAGCCAAAGCATTTCCAATCTCTTCATTTGTTACTTCACCAATGCCTCCTACTACGCCATTTTTATTAAATGTTTTAAATGGTGAAGTTTCATCATCTTTATAGAAGTTAACAGTGTAAGTTGTTTTTGCTGGAGGAATTTTTGTATACAGCACTTTTATTACTTTGTTGTCTCTTGTAATTACTGTATCTTTTGTAGCAATCACACCATCCAAGTAATCTGTTGGTTTGTTTAGGGTTAAGTCTACAGCTGATGCTACGTCTGTGCCTA
>JBAQWI010000060.1:0-4595 GCA_049298835.1 Oscillospiraceae bacterium | reverse complement strand
GTTCAGGTTTTAAGAAAAGTGAGTTTATGATGTTAGGCTTGCGTTTTTCGCCTGTTCCAGTAGTTGCATATGGCTTGCTGTCAGCATTGCTAACAGGTTGTTTTTCTGGGAACTCAACAGGCTCCATCATTTGACCTAGCATACCGTCAGCAAGAATAAGAGCTGGCATACGATATTTGTCTGACAACTCAAAGGCAATACCCATAAGGTCAACAATCTCTTGAACAGTTGCAGGAGCAAATGCAATTAGTTGAAAGTCGCCATGGCCAAGTGCTTTTGTTGCTTGAAAATAGTCAGCTTGTGATGGTTGAATACCGCCAAGCCCAGGGCCTCCACGCATAACGTTTAGAATTACACAAGGCAAATCTGAACCAGCGATATAAGAAATCGCCTCACTTTTAAGGCTTATTCCAGGTGAAGAAGAAGAAGTCATTGCTCTAACGCCGCAAGAAGCTGCGCCAAGAACCATGTTGATTGCAGCAATTTCAGATTCCGCTTGTAAAAAAGTACCGCCGATTTTAGGCATCACTTTTGACATATAAGCAGAAACTTCAGTTTGAGGGGTAATTGGATAGCCGAAGAAGTGCATACAGCCATTTCTGATAGCAGCCTCAGCGATTGCTTCGTTACCCTTCATTAAATATTTTTGTCCCATGTAGTTTCATCTACCTTTCAAATATAAGTTTAAATTAGTCTTTGTCAATTGTAATGACACTGTCAGGGCACATAATAGCACACATTGCGCAGCTAATACAAGCATCTCTATTAATAATTTCTACAGGGTTGTAGCCCTTAAGGTTAAGAATTTTCTTGTTAATCTCAAGGATTTTTTTAGGACAAGCCACAACGCACATAGAGCAACCTTTGCATTTTTCATAGTCAATAGTTAGTTTTCCCATTAGTCGTTCCTCCATTATTAAAAATTTTATTTTATGTAGGGGCGATTATTAATCGCCCGTGGGTGACTTGTAGCCACCCCCACAATGCTAATTATATAATTTGTCAAAAATCACATTTGTGAAGTGATTAATCGCTCCAGATTGTTTTAACAAAGATGGTAACTGGATAAAAATCATACTTTTTTTTATCGAGATCCTCTTTAATACAATGAAAAGCAACTGGAAGTTTTGTTTCTTCGCTGACTTTTTTTGCAAAATCAAACGAGTGAACAACAGTATCTAAAGTTGTTTTTTCGCCCAAATTTGTGTTGTTAATTATCTTTGTAGCTTTTACTCTTGTAACTGCTTCAATTTCGCTCAAGAGTTCAACTGCTTCGCTCGCATCTTTCGTAAGAAAGCGACGTTCATTTATAACGTAAAAAAGATCGTAATCAGATTGTTTTATTACGTTTGCATATCTTCCAAGTGCTATCCCACCTGCGTCGTCGCCACCCACATCAATAATTACATAATTATCAGCATCATTAAAAACAGCGTTTACAGAAGCTGGGAGTGAGGGGATATCCATGTTAGTATTTGCAAATGTCGGAGTAATTACTTTGATTCCATGTTCTTCAAGCATTTGCTTAAAATCAGCAGTCCGAAAATATGGGTTTACAATATCCAAGTCAACAATCGTAACATCTTTGCCACTTTTTTTAATGTCAAGGGCCATATTTACTGCAATATTAGTTTTTCCACTACCGTAATGACCAGTGATGATTGAAATTCGTTTCAAATTTATATTATTCATGATATACCTAGTCTTTCTATACACAAACACAGTTATGTATTAAATAATTTTAACACATTATCAAATTAAAGTAAATACATAAAGGGTGTCAAATTAATGACACCCATGTAAACAAAAATTATACACTTTAACCATTTAAAGCGAAATATCTAAGGAAACGTTACATTTTAGTTTGCTCTAGAATGCATACGTTTTAGCTTTAATCTCAGTTTATCCGAAATCATTGCAACAAATTCCGAGTTTGTTGGTTTGCCCCTGCCAGTATTGATGGTATAACCAAAATATGCATTTAGCGTATCAACATCGCCTCTGTCCCAAGCAATTTCAATTGCGTGACGAATTGCACGTTCAACCCTAGAGGAGGTGGTGCTAAATCTTTTTGCAACGGTAGGGTATAATAATTTAGTGACTGAATTTATCATATTTGTATCATTAACTGAAAGCATAATTGCTTCTCTAATGTAATGGTATCCTTTTATATGGGCAGGTACTCCTATATGCAAAATAACATCAGTGACGATTGATTCCAAGTCATCACAAATTTCTATGTTATTTCCAGCGAACATCAAGTTGTTTTGTGGAAGTCCACCCATAGAAATAATCCTATCACAAAGAGTTGCAATATCAAAGGGCTTTAACATATAATAACTTGCGCCATTTTCCATAATTTCTTTTTCGATAAACTTATTGTCATAACCACTTATAACGATGATTTTCGGATGAAATGAACTAGTCTGGTTAATGTCTTTCATAACACCTATTGCGTCCATTTGTGACATAAACGATTCAATAACTACAACATCAGGATTGACTGCTTTAATTCCTTCAAGAACTTTGATGCCATCTTTAGGCATAAGAGTCACTTCAATATCAGATTTAGCCAACATATCCGCACATAAATCGCCAAAGTTAATGGAATTATCACCAATTAATACTTTTAATTTCTTTTGCATTTACGATTACCTCCAATATTTTTGTTGTAACTAGATTTTACCATATATTACCAGTAAATGCAACAGTTATTTTACATTAATTACCAATTATTATTTTTATTAATTTGTCGATAAATAGTACTATATGTCATATTACCACATTTTAACTTGCATTAGCAAGCTTATTGCTGAAATTTATCATGTTTTCTACAAAAATACCATAACCCTTTGTTGGGTTGTTTACAAAAACATGGGTAACAGCACCCACTAATTTACCATCTTGAATGATAGGGCTACCACTCATTCCCTGCACGATACCACCAGTTTTTTGTAATAAAGATGGATCAGTTACAGAAATTATCATATTCTTAGTTTGGGTTTTAGGATTTAAATCAATTCTATCAATATTAATTTCATATTCTTTAGGACCATCTGTACCAAGTGTACAAATAATCTTAGCTTTTCCAGTTACAACCTGTTGCTTTAGCTTTACAGGAATGCTTGTGAAGCTGTTGGGATTTTCTTCAATGGTTCCAAAAATTCCAGCCTCGTTGTTTAATAGAAGTTCTCCGTTTGATTCATCAGAAACAAAAGAGCCTCGTAATTCACCAGGAGAGCCGACCTGTCCTTTTAATACACTGTTAATTTGAACATCGCAAATTTCGCCAGAAGCGAGTGGCATGATTTTTCCAGTATCGCTGTCACAAATTCCGTGACCAAGTCCAGCGAATATCCTAGCTTTTCTATCAAAATAGGTGATTGTTCCAATTCCAGCAGAAGAGTCTCTCACCCATAATCCACCTTTATATTTTCCATCAACACAAGATAAGGCTGGGTTTAGAATTGTTTTTATGGTCTGTTCATCACGTTTTAGCGTAATTGCAAGAGGCTCACCATTGCTTTGCGCTATAATGGAAGCAACATCCTCGTTGGATGACACTTCTGAGCCGTTTATCGTAAGGATGATATCTCCCTTTAAAATTGCAGAAAGTTTTGCAGGACAGGCTAGACCATTGTTTGTTTCAATGTTGTTAATGTCAACTACAATAACACCTTTGGTAAATAGCTTGATTCCAAAAGCAGTGCCCCCAGGAGTTAGCATTTGTTCGGAAATAACGCTGACGTGGGTGGTTTTTACGGGAATTAAACCGAGTAATCGCAATTCGACAGTCTCACTTGCCCCTTTTGATTTATTTGCAAGGCTAGTTTTATCGTAATCTAAGACAGCTCCGCCCTGTAAAACTCCTATATTGTCCAGTTCAAATTCACTGCCTTTTGTAATATAAAAATTTGACGGCATCTGTGAATTGAAATATATCACAAGCAGTAGTAACGCTGTGCAAACAAGGGCAACCACTGCGGTTGTAAAATGAATGAATTTTTTTATTGCTTTAACCATTGAAATTTACCTCCTCTTTAAATTTATAGACACAGTTGCATTTTTTACGCAAGGATGCCTATTGAAATTCTCTCTTTAGTTAGTATTGAGTAAAATTCAAATTTTATAAGAGGAAATAAAATCGTAGTTTGTTTACAAAATTTGTTTTGTGATGTAAAATTAGTTTATTGAATTTAAATGAAAGTGGTGGAGAAATCTATGAGAGTTGCAATCATTGGTTCTAGGGATTGTGGTAATTTAACAATTGAAAAAGTACTTCAAAATGTTCCAAAGGAGGCAACTTCCATAATAAGTGGTGGTGCAATCGGTGCAGACAGCTTTGCAAAACCTGTTGCAATTGCTTTGAATCTGCCTTTAGAGGAAATATTGCCGGACTATCAGACCTTTGGAAAAATTGCACCTATCATTAGAAACAAAACCATTGTTGACCGTGCGGATATCATTATTGCGTTTTGGGATTATAAATCAAAAGGAACACAAAATGCACTCCTTGAAGGACTAAAACAAGACAAAGAAATTAGAATTATAGAAATTGAATAGTAATTTCTTACGATTTTTGTCAAAATCAATTC
>JBAQWI010000059.1:0-1690 GCA_049298835.1 Oscillospiraceae bacterium | reverse complement strand
TTCTTGCAATTTGATTCTAAAGGTAATAAAAATAACTCAGATGGTGATAGCAGTAGCAAGACGTCACGGGGGAAGAAATAATGATGAATCGCAATGAAGAAGAGAAAGAGGCAAATAGTGAACGTTGGGCCTTAACATATTCAGATATGATAACTCTTCTATTGGTTTTGTTTATACTAATGTATACCATGAGTACAGTTGATGCTGAAAAATACAAAGAACTTTCGACTGAACTTTCAAAAACTTTTACAGCGACAAATGATGGTGGAAAAGGACCTGGTCTTGGTAGTGGCGATGGATTTGGAATTGGTACAGACTCAAGCACCAGTTCAGTTGCGCCAAATAAGGATAATAGTAGTTCATCAATAGATTCAAGCAGTACGCAAGCTGATGGAGGCACAGACATTAAGCAACCTGTTACTAATTTCGATGAGATTTATGAGGTACTAAAGAAAAACGTTGAATCTATGGGATATGGAGATGAGATTTTACTTGAGAAGAACAGTAATGCCATTCATTTTAGATTTAAAGACAGTATACTATTTTATCCGGACAGCATAAAGATGAGAGATAGAGGGAAGAGTGTATTACAATATGTAAGTAAAACATTATTGAGTGTAGATTATTTATATAGTAGCGTGAGAATTGAAGGTTATACTGCAGATATTGGAGTGAAAGGACAGAGTAACCTTTCATCATGGAAACTCTCGACTGATAGGGCTTTGACTGTTTTGGAATATATGGTTTTTGAAAATGGGTTAGTTGAAGAGAAAATGTCTATTGCAGGCTTTTCACATTATAATCCTATTGGTGATAATAAAACTGAGGCTGGGAAAGCTAAAAATAGGCGTGTTGAAATCACAGTTACAAGTATTGAAGTTCCAGCGGATAAAATTTCTCCTAATAGCTAACTAATTCATTTTACATAAAATAGAATAACTCACAATCATTTTTCATGTGATAGGATACATCTTCAATAGCGGTTTATAATTGAAATTTTTTGTGTCTCAATTCATTTGAGAGTAAACATATATAAGCTAGCACTAAAACAAAATTTAAAAACGTCTAGTGAAAATTTCCATATGCAAAATTATTAATATATATGAATTGATTGAGAATAATAATGAACGGATAGTAAATTTGTAATATATATGTTTACAGCACAAGTAAAAACTGGTATAATTTATATAAATTAAATTATGCTATATTGCTAATTCTTGACTGGAATTAGTATAAGAGGAGAAAATTTATGAAATATAGATTGATTGCAGACAGCGGTTGCGACTTGACGCCTGAGCTTATTGAAAGTTTGGATGCTAGAAGTGTGCCTCTTATTATGACACTTGGAGATGATGTTTATGTTGATGATGATCATTTAGATGTAGATAATTTTGTCAAAAAAATGAATTTATTTAAGGGTCGGGCAATGTCATCCTGCCCATCGCCACAGTCCTATTGTAATGAGTTTGCAAAGGATAAGATGAATTTTGTTATCACCCTTTCTTCACAACTTTCAGGCTCATATTCAAGTGCATTAATTGGAAAAAATCTTGCAGAAGAAGATGGTACAGAAGTTCATGTTTTTGACTCTAAAAGTGCTACTGCTGGAGAATTGCTAATTGGTTTGAAGATAAAAGAGCTAGTTGAAAGCGGAATGGAAAAAATGAACATAATAGAAACAGTTGAAGAG
>JBAQWI010000058.1:0-1806 GCA_049298835.1 Oscillospiraceae bacterium | reverse complement strand
GTCCTATTGGAGTCGAACGATAAATATATGCCCTGTTTTCAAGCTGAGCACGTAAAAGTGTCATTAATAATAATAATAAATCCTCTCGTACCGTTATACGTTACATACGGCCTGCAAGTAAGTTCTCCATACCACTCTATCTTGAGCAACTCGCTCAATCTCCTCCATGGAACTGAGACCGATATTTCCTGCCTCTCTCAGCAAAGTTCGTTTCAGGGTCTCCTTAGGTCGTCCTCTCTTTCTTGAACCCTTTGCATTCCACTTCAATGCCTGCTTTGATATTCGTTGATCATTTCTCCTCAAGGTGTGTCCAACATATCTCCATCTTCTCTTTCTTTTAACAGTTGTCACTAGTGGCTGACCAGATATTTCTCTGATTTCATCACTTCTCCTGAATTCGTTCCATTTTATATTCATTATTTTTCGCAGGCATCTATTTTCAAATGCATTCAACTTGCTTTCTATATCTTTAGTCATTTTCCAGCTCTCGCTGGCATATGTTAGGATTGAAACAACATTTGAATTGAAAATTCGTAATTTAGTTCTAATACTATATAACTTGCAGTTCCACATTTTATTTAGACTTTTAAAAGCTGATGTTGCTTTGCCAATTCGTATCATAATTTCTTTTTTAACATTTCCTGTGCAATCAAAATTGCTACCTAAATAGGTGAACTGCTCTGTTATTTTTATCATTTTAGATTCCAGGGTGATATCTGCATTACTTGCCATAGGTGTCTTCATTATATTTGTTTTTTCATAGCTTATCTGCAATCCAACTTTTGATGCTATAGATGACAAGTTGTCTGTTTTTCTTTGCATATCTTGGTTGTTTCTACTTAACAAGGCAATATCATCTGCAAAATCCAAATCTTCCAGTTGACTATTATCTACCCAATCGATGCCAGTTTCGCCCTTGCAACATTTTCGCATCACCCAGTCAATGGCCACACCAAACAATAGCGGAGATAGAATACATCCTTGCTTTACTCCGGTTTCAACCATAAACCAGTCGCTGTGTCCACCATCAGTGCGGACTGCACACTGTGAACCATCATATAGGCTCTTGATGATGTTTATTATTTTGTCTGGTATTCCATAGCATCTCAGAATATTCCACAGGGAGATTCTGTGTAGACTATCAAAGGCTTTTTTAAAATCGATGAAATTTAGTATAAGTGGTTGTTGCTTCTCAATATGTTCCTCCAAAATTAGTCGTAGGGTAATTATTTGGTCTATGCAGCTTCTCCCAGGTCTAAAACCAGCTTGCTCTTCTCTCAGGGTTGTGTCCACTGCTCCTTTGATTCTATTAAGAATGATTTTGCAGAAAGTCTTGGTCATTACTGATAATAGGGTGATCCCTCTCCAGTTGTTGCAATCTTTGAGATCACCTTTTTTGGGGATCTTAACAATTATTCCTTTTTTATTATTACAGTATTATTACCCATCAGGAAAAAAGTGGGTACAACATCAGTACTAGACTTCATCAAGAAACAACAAATTAAATGGTTCGGCCACGTAAGCAGATTACCAACAGACAGTGCACCTCAAAGAGCAATGCTACTCCGATACAATGGGTACAAAGCAAAAGGGCGGCCACGCAAAAGATGGACCTCAGAAATAACTGAGGCGACGAAAGACACTATCTACGAAGCACACACAAGGGCCCGTTTTAGAAATCTCTTCTTGACCTGACGCTGTAAGGCAAAACAGGATTGGAGAAAAGAAAGAAAGAAAAGAAGAACCAATAGAGACAAGGTGTCAAAAAGCAAAAGCAGTGATCTACAAGCTGGCACCATTACTACA
>JBAQWI010000057.1:0-1514 GCA_049298835.1 Oscillospiraceae bacterium | reverse complement strand
AGTCCTTATCTGAAAATTACATGCATTTTGTAGATAGTTCATAGTTTTATACAGCGAGTTTATGTTCTATTTAATAAAATTTTAAATTTTAATATTTTTGTCAACATTGTCCTAACGTTTAGCAATTATATAACGTGTAGAATGTACAACTAGTTCAAAATACTTACATTGTAAAGCTGAACGGCACAGGTTTATATTTTAAAGTGTATGCCATTAAAAATTAATGTCCGACCACACGATGACCGCTGCGATATATTTAACCTCGAAAGTCGAAACAAAGAACAATTCTGAACGAAGCGACGCAAATCTTAGCCCTGCCTTCTATTCGGCCAAGCTGCTGTAACGGTGCTGCAGATGCAGCACGGCTTCATGAAACGAGGTCAGTCCGACCCAATTTGAACTTACTACCAATTAGCGAGGCTGAGCAAGGGCTATTAGTATGGAACGCCGCGAGTACATTTATCTAGTGTAAATAAATTGTTACGAACTATATTAATTATTATTATAAATATTAGTTTGTTTAGTGAATAATTCTATGAATGTTAGTAATTTAAGTTTACATATGTGTCGTAACCCGACCTGTATTTGCCTGTCGATTATGTATATAATTATGTAGCTGTACCAAGAAGCTATCTTAACATGTCTGACGCAGAAAATTTCATATATGCATGTTATGTTTACCGCATGTAGAAAAGGTGAAAAGTAATTTAGACTTTTGGTTTTTCATAGCAGGCAGTTTAGCGCTTTGACAAACCGTTGCACAGGCAGAAGTTTACTCATAATCAACGTATACTTTATCTACAGAGCCCCGTAGATACCATACGTGTTAAAAAAAAAAAAAAAAAAATTTGTTTGAATCAATATGGTTGCAGTTTCATTTTAACTTTGTATGTTATATATATATTGTATAGTATGTCGCTGTCATTATTGAGTGCGAGTAATGGAATTGAATGTAGCATTTTTTTTCATTTATAATTGTTTATTTTTTTAAGGGTGACCCGGCATCTTGGATTTTGAAATGTGCAATCCTATCATACATTTACTGTTCTTATCTCTAAAACTGAGGACAGTTTTGAATTTTCGTAAGGCCGTATATAGTCTTGTTATAAACAGTATAAATAAACTGGCAAAAGCGCACAAATACGCCGAGAGAAAAGTTATAAAAGCAGACCAAAGATTTGGGCTGACATGGGAGATCCCAGGTCAGGATTCCGGACCAAGCCAGAAGGAACACAAATCCAAGCCCAATCCATCAAATTAGAAACCTGCCAACACAAGATCCAAAATGATAAGGTCAGAAGCATTGCGGATAAAACATTGACGCTTGCATTTCCGAAACCATAGATAAAACAGAGCGTTTACTATGATAATGCTGCAAGGCCTAGAAAGTGCTCTGACGCCACACTATTCAATAATCATAGGCCACATTCCAGAAAGCGAATGCTAGAAAACTGATCAACTAATCAATCACCAATCGAAATTACATGCCAAGAGTTTTCCTTAGGACTGGTACG
>JBAQWI010000056.1:0-3347 GCA_049298835.1 Oscillospiraceae bacterium | reverse complement strand
AGAATTTCTTCTGGCTGAAAAAGCCTTTTGCGGGCGGTGATGTCAAAAGGTATTGTAGTAGGGTTACTCCCTGCTAATCCGCAAAGGGGGATACATTAATGAGCGAAAATAATAAATTACTTGAATTAAAAAACATCACCTTGGACTATGATGATGACCGCGTGCTTGATAACGTAAGTCTTTATATCAAAGATAAAGAGTTTGTTACCCTGCTTGGTCCGTCAGGTTGCGGAAAAACAACGACGCTTAGAATTATTGGCGGATTTGTTTCTCCTAATCAAGGTGATGTTTATTTTGAAGGTGTCAAAATTAACGACCTGCCACCCCACAAACGTAAGGTAAATACCGTTTTTCAACGGTATGCACTTTTCCCTCACCTAAACGTTTTTGAAAATGTCGCTTTTGGACTAAAAGTTGCAAAAGTGCCACAAGCTGAAATTAACTCTAGGGTTAAAAAAATGCTTGAAATTGTTGACCTTAAAGGCTTTGAAAAACGCAAAGTTACCAAGCTTTCAGGTGGGCAACAACAACGTGTCGCAATTGCAAGGGCACTTGTAAATCATCCAAAAGTTTTGCTATTGGACGAGCCACTTGGTGCACTTGATTTAAAACTTAGAAAAGATATGCAAATTGAACTCAAACGTATTCAACAACAGCTTGAAATTACCTTTGTCTATGTAACACATGACCAAGAGGAAGCTCTTTCGATGTCTGATACAATTGTTGTTATGAAGGGTGGAGAAATCCAGCAAATCGGTACTCCTGAAGATATTTATAACGAACCAAAAAATGCTTTTGTGGCAGATTTTATTGGTGAAAGCAATATTTTTGATGGCATAATGAAAGATGACTTGCTTGTACACTTTAGCGGGATTGACTTTGAGTGTGTTGATAAAGGATTTAAAAAAAATCAACCAATTGATGTTGTTATTCGTCCTGAGGACATCAATGTCTTTGCTCCAGATAAAAGCAGGCTAAGGGGAGTAGTGACTTCTTGTGTTTTCAAGGGTGTTCACTATGAAATGAATGTACAATGTTGCGGTCTTAATTGGATGATACACTCAACAAAACAAAAAATAGTGGATGATGAGGTCGGTCTTAATTTTGATTCAGATGATATTCACATTATGAATAAACTTTTCAAAGGCGACAGCAACCACATAGATGGCGTTGTAACCAATACTGATACAATTGAATTTCTTGGGGTTAGCTTTACAAGAGAAAATCTTGGCTTAGAGGTTGACCAAAAGGTTTCATTGACAATAAATCCAGATGACATTAGAGTTGTATCCGAAGATAGAGGCGACATCATTGTTTACCTTGAGTCGCTTATATACAAGGGTGCATATAACGAACTTATCGTTTACACACAAGACACGGAGATTATGCTCCATTCTCAAAATGACGAACAGGTTGCAACTAATATCGGTATAAAATTTGAATTCGATAAAATAGTTGTTACCACCGTTACCTCTGATGAGGAGGTGGGATAGTGCTGAACAGTAAGAGATACCCCGCTCTACCCTACGTTATATGGAGTATTGTCTTTGTACTAGTGCCCCTAATATTGATTGTCATTTTTGCTTTTACCACAAAAAATGGTGGCTTTAGTTTTGATAATATTAATAAAATAGGCAAATACTCCAAGATATTTGTAAAAACGATTAACCTATCATTAATTGCTACATTGATTTGCTTTTTGCTGGGTTATCCCCTTGCATTTATCATCTCAAGGGCAAAGGAAATAAACCAAAGAAATCTCCTTATGCTGATTATGTTACCAATGTGGATGAATTTTCTACTGCGTACATATGGCTGGATGACATTGCTTGAAAACGAAGGCATTCTCAATAAATTGTTTTCTAATATTGGAATAGGTCCATTTCATATGATAAACACGCAGGGGGCAGTCGTACTGGGCATGGTTTACAACTATCTTCCTTTTATGATTCTCCCACTCTATTCGATCATGGTAAAGATTGATAAATCAGTTTTCGAGGCAGCGCAGGACCTCGGTGCTAACTGGGTCGATTCCCTATTTAAGGTATTGATACCACTTAGTATGCCTGGTATCATCTCAGGTATCACGATGGTATTTGTTCCCTCCATTTCTACATTTATTATTTCAAAAATGCTTGGTGGCGGCTCAAATATGCTAATCGGAGATTTAATTGAATCACAATTTCTAGGTGGAACTTATAATCCATATTTAGGCTCTGCAATTTCGCTTGTATTAATGATAGTTATGCTTATCATTATGGGTATCATCAATTCCCTCGACGATGATGAAATGGAGGGTATGCTTGTATGAAAAAGCTTTCAAAAAGTATTTACCTTGGCTTATGCTTCATTTTCCTTTATGCACCCATCGTTGTTCTTATCGTATTTTCATTTAATGAATCAAAAAATCGTGCGACATTTACAGGTTTTACTTTTAAATGGTACAAAGAGTTATTTCATAATCAACTTATCATTAACTCATTGCTCAACACCTTGCTAATCGCTATTTTGGCTTCCATTATTGCTACGATTATAGGCACAATTGCCGCAGTCGGTATTAGCAATATGAAAAAAGGTATGAAAACCACTGTAATGAACATTACCTATCAGCCCGTTATCAATCCTGAGATTATCACTGGTATTTCATTGATGATTTTCTTTGTTATGGTTAGTAATACGGTTGCTTTTGTTGGAGGACTATTTGGGCAAAGTTGGGTTTTTTCACTTGGATTTACTACTGTTTTGATTGCCCATATTACATTTTGCTTTCCCTATATTATACTCAATGTCTTACCAAAATTAAGACAAATGGACATTCACCTTTATGAGGCGGCAATTGACTTAGGTTGTAGCCCGTTTAAAGCCTTTGTTAAGGTGGTTATTCCTGAAATTATGCCAGGTATTACATCTGGATTTTTAATGGCATTCACCTTTTCGCTTGACGACTTTGTTATCACATACTTCACAAGCGGAAGCTCATTTCAGACTTTGCCAGTTACAATCTACTCAATGACAAGGATGAAAGTAAATCCACAGATTAACGCACTTTCAACCATTATGTTCTTGGTAGTTTTGGTGTTGTTATTGCTTATGAACGTGAAAAATTCACGTCATGCAAAATTAAAGGAGATAAAGTAATTGAAAAAATTCGCTATATTTATTGTAGTTTTGGCTATGGCTTTTGTGACCGCACCGTTTGGTACTGTAACAGCCGCTAACGAGCAAACTGTTCTAAGGGTTTACAACTGGGGTGAATATATTTCAAACGGTGATGATGAATCACTGGATGTTATCGCTGAATTTGAGTTAAGAAATCCAGATATCAACGTTGAGTACACTACCTATGC
>JBAQWI010000055.1:0-1674 GCA_049298835.1 Oscillospiraceae bacterium | reverse complement strand
GGCAAAAGTCTATTAACAATATTGTTCAACTTAGAGCTTAAGCGAAATGAAACATTTTGCATCATGTATGAAAACACCTACCTTGTTTTATAAAATTTATGAATAATTTTCCAGATTGGTTCAATTTAAAAAACTATCAAGAATTGAATAGCCTTTCTGCAAAGGATTGGTTAGTTGAAATTTCATTTAGATTTAATACCTATATGACTTTAACAACACCAAAAGTAAATTTTCTAGATTTGAAAAATGAAAATCTAAACTCTTCGCTTGAGAAGTTTAACAACGAGTTACAAAAACAAGCTAAAAACAATGTCGATATAATCAAAAAGTTTGGATTAATTTCTAAAATCAATTTGGACGATGACTACAACAAAACTTCATTGAACAAAGATCAAATTGAAATTATTCGATCTATAAATTTAAGAGAGGGTTGCTCTGTAAGAGAAATAAAAAAAGATGATGTGAATTGGTTACAAAAAGTACTTAGTGATTACGATTTACTTAGACCTGTCCTTTTAGAAGTTAATTTGGACTCAAGCAATGAAAGAATTTTAACCGACTTTAACAGCTGGTTAAAAGTGATCCGAGAAAAAGACGAAAAGTCATTTAAATATAACCTATCAAAAAAAGAATTTGATAAGTGGGCAGAGCATAAGATTGTTCCTTATTGGGATTTGGAGAACCTAACAAAGATAGATGAAATTTACTTACCTTATCAAATAATTGGGGAAGCGATTTTTCCAGATGAAATTTACAATGATGTTGAATTAAAAGACAGAGTAAGAATAACTTGCGCAAAATATTCCAGAGAAATTTTCTCATACAAAACAATAAGTAAGCTAAATAACTTAATAAATTTTTCAAAAGAGTAACAAAACTTAATGTAATTTCATGCCTCGACATCATTTTTATGATGTATAAAATTCGTAATCACTTCATTAACAACCAAGAAAGTGATTAACGATGCAAATCAAATCTGAACTTGTCAAAATAATTCCTGAAGCCCTCGCAAACTTCGACAAATTACCAGATGGAGGGTATATACGTTTGCCCATTATGTGTGGTCTATATGGCATTTCAAGCGCCTCTATTTGGCGCGGAGTCAAAAGTGGGTCAATACCAAAACCTGTAAAAATTACTGAACGCACTACGGCATGGTCAGTAAAATTAGTAAGAGAAGATTTAGCCTCAAAAGCTAGAGGTTAATCATGACTATCGCGACCCGAAAAACGCGGGGTAAGTTTGTCCGCAACCGCTTACCTAAGCCGACCCATTATTACGAAACTCAAAACATTAAATTAAAAGGCACTGGTGCATGGCGTGACGCTATTTGCCCTTTTCACAAAGACACTAACCCTAGCTTACGAATTAATGTAGAAAAAGGTGCATATCGCTGCATGGTATGCGGAGCGCATGGCGGTGACGTATTAGCCTTTCACCAACATAAACACGGTCTTAACTTTGTTGAAGCCTGTAAACAATTAGGTGCATGGATGGAGGTTGCAGAATGAATGAATTAAACATCATTAAACAAGCAGCTAAAGCTATTACAACTAAGCAACTAGAGGAAGGTTATGAACCGACTGGACTGTATCCCTATACGGATAAAGACGGCCATATTTCATACGTACGCTTACGGATGGATAAACGTAACGGTGATAAATGGATACGTCC
>JBAQWI010000054.1:0-1760 GCA_049298835.1 Oscillospiraceae bacterium | reverse complement strand
GTCTATTGCAATTTATGTAGAGACAATGTTCTGGTATATAACCAACATATTCCTAAGCGATTATGTGTTCATGACGTGCAACATGAAAGTCTGACTCAACTCAATGAATGAAATTCTACTGTATATTATTATCATCTCTTGTACATCAACATATTTATCATTATGATTTGCTGTCTTTTTGTTTTCTTGGTATTTCTTGGTTGGACAATTGTTTTGTAATTTATTTATTTATTAAAATTCATCCAGCAGTACAGGTATATACAATAATGTCATTATAACAAATTTAGCATCGTCTGCATGGAATCGATCAACAGGATGGACCCTGACGTTGACCGGATAATGATGGTCTTACATGATGAATAGTATTAAGCAATTTATAAACAATTATACATGAGACTTGTAACATAGAAGAACTGGAATGTGGACATGGTTGTAGAAGGCAGATTACATTTATATACAATAATAGCCTAATTTGAAGAAAAAAACTAGACAGTTTCGAAACCTTAAGAAAAAGATAATATAAAATCAACTAAAACAATATATATACACGGACGGCTAATATGTGTTAAAATAAAAGCAAGCATACATAAAAATCAAAGGGCTAATGAATAAAAGTAAAATATAGAAAAACAACAAATTATACAAAATATATACAAAACGTGAAAAGTCAAATTGTGGGGAAGATAAGGAATTTAGAGAGGGTGACACGTGAAATTCTTGATTTGAATAGTCTCGGGGACTCTGATGAAACAATTACGGAAGATAACGAGTTCCAGGGGATTACGATACGAGAGGAGAAGAACGATTTTGATGTATTTGTTTTGGAAAGAGGGATAGAAAGACGATAAGGGTGTCCACGGGAAGATAAGTTATGAGTGAAGGTGAAAAATGTGTCAAATGGTAAAACAGAGTAGCCGTGAACAATGTTGAAGCAAGTGCATAGATCGGTGAGAAGGCGTCTGTGTTCTAGCGACTGCAGGTTTAGATTGAGGAGGCGATCAGCGTATGACAATTCAGACATACTTGGTAAAGCGGCGCTGAACTTTCTCGATGGAATCTATCAGGCCTATTTGATTTGGGGACCAGATTGAGGAGTTGTATTCCAGAAGAGGGCGGACATAGACTTTGAAAGCACGGAGGAGTGAGTTAGGATTTTTTGAGAGGAAGCATCGAAAGATAAGGTGTGAACGCTGGTAGGCGCGGTTGACGATTTCGTTGATGTGGGTTGAAAATTTCAAGTTGTGGTCGAAATGGATGCCTAGATCGACAATAGATAGAGTAGGATTGAGTAGAACGCCCGCAATATTGAAGCTGGAAATGCTTTGAATTTGATCTGGTTTGCCAATGAATAGGGTGTGGCACTTGGAATGGGAGATAGGAAGCTGCCAAATAGTAGACCAGGTTTGGATTAGATTAAGGTGATTTTGGAAGTTGACAAACGATGCTGGGGAAGAGAGAGTAGAATAAATTTTGATGTCGTCAGCGAATAATTTTGAAGATACCATGGGTTCAAAAACATCGGTTATGTCATTAATAAAAATAATAAACAGGAGGGGACCAATGACACTACCTTGGGGGACCCCACTGGTAACAATGTGGGAACGTGAGCAGCAGGAGCCAACACGCACAGATTGAGTTCTTCCTGTTAGGAAATATTGAATCCACAAAAGAAGGTTGCCTGTGATGCCGTAGCTTGCAAGTTTATGGAGGAGTTTAGAGTGAGAGATTGAGTCGAATGCCCGATGGAAATCAATGTAAGC
>JBAQWI010000053.1:0-6475 GCA_049298835.1 Oscillospiraceae bacterium | reverse complement strand
CATTATAATTGAACAAAAAACCAAAGCGGACACAGCTGTTAAAGTTAAATATGAAGTTGAGGTCATTGTAAGCTCAGGGCTTGAGGCTTTGGTTATGCCAGATTTATTAAACGAAACAACATCTGCTGCAAAGAGTCGGCTGACTGCAATGGGAATTGAAAACATAGAGGTTGCCCAAAAGGAAGATGCTACAATTCCTGTAGGTCATGTAATACAGACTGATCCTGTCGCTAACGCTGAGCTTAAAAAGGGCAATAACGTTGTTCTATATATAAGTGCAGGAGCTGCTGATGAGCCAATTAGAGTGCCTACTCTTATAGGGAAAAATGAGATTGAGGCAAGAAGTGAACTTGCAAAAGCGGGACTATCTATCGGTAAAATTGATAGTATCAACTCAAGCCAGCCAAAGGGTATTATAGTCACTCAGAGTGTCGAGCCAGAGAAAAAAGTTGAAAAAGGAACTCCAATTGATGTGCAAGTCAGTAACGGTGTTCCCCTTGCAACAGAGGGAAGTACAGTTAAAATAGACATTCCTTTCCCAGCTGGTGCAGATGATCAAACCTTTGCGTTTGCCATTTATGTAAACAAAGTTCAAATCGAAAATAGAGAAGTAAATCCTACAGCAGACAGTTCGATGCCAATTGAATTAAAGTTAGAAAATGGATTGATTAATGGAATTGTTAATGTTGCAACTATAAATGAGGTTTTAATTCTACTTCCAAATGGACTATTTGCAGAGTATACCATTGATTTTACAACAGGTGTTGCAACACCTGTAACCCTACCAAACTATAACTTGCTTTTTGATAACGGGTATACTCCCGAGCCTACTAGTCGAAAAAATGACAATAAAAAACCCAAACGTGATTAGCTAGTTTTACCGAATTGGTCTAGGTATGTTGCTTTGCGACTAATGATAAAGTATAACACTTCCCGCTTATTAGCAAAAGATGTTATAAATGAAGATACTATAGTGAGGGGAATATCAACTTGCAACAAAAAACAGGAGTAATTAACAAAGCGATATCAGGGTTTTACTATGTAGCGTGCGACAAAGAAGTTTATGAGTGCAGAGCAAGGGGTATCTTTCGCAACGAGAACACGACACCTCTAGTCGGTGACAGGGTTGTATTTGAGATTGATGACAATAAAAAAGGTATGGTGACCGAAGTTCTTGAGCGCAAAAATGAGTTTACACGTCCACCTATCGCTAACATTGATAAGCTGTTTATAGTGACCTCTATTTTAGAGCCTGCCCCTAGCTTAATTGTAATTGATAAGCTCATTACAATATGTGAGTACAAGGACATCGAGCCAATAATTGTAGTTACAAAGACCGACTTAAAAGATGCTTCTGAGCTCAAACAAATCTATTCAGATTCAGGGTTTAAGGTAATTACATTAAGCAACCTTGAAAATGATAGTTTTGCAGAAGTTATGGATTGTTTAAGGGACAGTATCAGTGCCTTTGCTGGAAATTCAGGCGTCGGAAAATCTACTCTTATAAATAATATCTATCCTATTCTTGATTTAGAAACCGCACATATCAGCAAAAAGCTAGGACGTGGAAGGCATACTACCCGTCATGTTGAGCTTTATTATATTAAAGAGCTTAACGGATATGTAGCAGATACCCCTGGTTTTGGTTCAATGGATATGGCAAAGTATGAAATTATTATGAAAGATAAACTGCAATACTGCTTCCGAGAATTTGCACCTTACTTGAATAAGTGCAAGTTTACTGGATGTTCGCATACAGTAGAAAAAGGATGTGCAGTGCTCGAAGCACTGGGTGAGGGCAAAATACCAAAAGAGCGTTTTAACAGCTATGTTGAGCTTTATAACGATGCCAAGCAAATCAAAGAATGGGAACAAAAATAAATTTAAGTAAGTGGTGAGGAATATTCCTCACCACTTTTTTCAACCTAATGTCGGTGACAAATCTTTGCCATAAAGCCTCCATTGAGTATACCAACAGTAACCCCAAAAATTAATTTTAATCTAAATTTGAATAAGTTTAAAGAAATCACTTTATTTTTGCAAGTTTTTCACATAATAATTCAATTTGCATATTATGAAGTGTAGGGCAAATTAATCGGCTGGGGGAGTGATAGTGAAGAAAAACATTGATGAGCTTTTCCGTTCGAGCTTTGCAAAAGGGATATTGTGCGGAGTGGTATTTGCAGTTATATTTTTTCTGTCATGGAAAGTGTTTATCATAGCAGGAGGAATTTGGCTGCTATACTACATCGCAAAATGCAAATTTTAACTGGTCTAAACACTTATTAACTGGAGGTCGTACATATGAAAGTTGTTGTAATTAAAAGCCCAAGATTTTTATCTGGTTTTTTGAGAATGCTATTTAGGATTAAAAAGGACGAAGATTGAGAAAAAGATTATCGCCACTAAGAACGCTTAGTGGCGATAATCTTTTTCTACTTTGTCACATTTAATTTTTCAACTAAAATGTGACGGGTAAAGCTCGTTGACGCTACGCAGTATATAACCTTGAATTACATTCATAAAAATGATATACTATAAATAAATAAAATTAATTTAAAGGAGTAAGCTGTCAATATGGCATTTAAAAAATGGAATATTCTAAAACAGGACAAGGAAATGTCGAAAATCCTGGCAGATGAATGCGGTGTTGCTGAGTTTGTTGCATCGATTTTGGTTAACCGTGGACACACCACCTATGAAGATGCAATGCAGTTTTTGACCCTTGGAGACAGCTTTGCCTCCCCTTTTGATATCAAGGATATGAAAAAAGCATCGGGTCGCATCAAGCAGGCGGTTGACGACTTTGAAAAAATATACATATATGGCGATTATGACTGTGATGGGGTTACCTCTACAGCAGTAATGTATACCTACCTTTCTTCCATTGGTGCAGATGTTTATTACTACATCCCTGAACGTGACGGCGAGGGTTATGGTATGAATAAAACTGCGTTAAAACAAATTCACGATGATGGGGCAAGTCTTGTAATCACTGTGGACAACGGTATTTCTGCCATTGACGAGGCTATTTATGCGAGCGAATTAGGACTTGAGTTGATTATAACCGATCATCATCAACCGGGAACTGTTTTGCCACAAGCTTTTGCAATTGTAAACCCACATAGGCAAGATGATTTGAGTGACTTTAAGTTTCTTGCCGGGGTTGGTGTTGCATTTAAACTAATTGCTGCAATGGAAGATGGCGACTATAACACAGCACTTGAGTCCTTTGCAGATATCGTAGCAATCGGAACAATAGGTGATATCGTTCCACTAATTGAAGAAAATCGTTCCATAGTGAAACATGGACTTCAAAGTCTAAAAATCAGCAATAACATTGGTTTACTTGCTTTGACCCAGGTTGCAGGAATTAATTTACATAAAATCACAGCACAAACCGTTGCTTTTTCTATTGTGCCACGAATTAATGCCGCAGGTAGAATGGGAAGTGCAGGACTTGCGGTGCAACTCCTTTTATGTGAGGATCACGAGGAAGCACTCGAGATTGCTATGAAAATGGATAGCCTAAATAAAGAACGTCAAGCAAAAGAACAAGAAATTATAAAAGACATAGAAGATATGATGTCTAAGGATAAAACGCTGTTGACAAGCCGCGTAATTATGCTCAAAAAAGACGACTGGAATCATGGAATTATCGGTATCGCTTGCTCGAAACTTATTGAGCGTTATGGGAAACCTGTTATGCTGATGACACTAGAAAATGGTATGTTAAAGGGCTCTGCAAGAAGTATTGGTGAGTTTCATCTATTTAAGGCGTTGTCTGCGAATGCAAGCTTTTTACAAAAGTTTGGTGGACATAAGCTAGCGGCTGGGTTTAGCTTAAAAGAAGAAGATTTTGACGCATTTAGACAAGGCGTAGAGGACTATGCTTGCCAGTATCACGATATGATGCCGCAAAGCACATTGAATATAGATAAAGAACTTTCACCAAAAGAACTTACTGTCGAGCAGATTAATGAACTTTCCTATCTTGAGCCTTTTGGTAGTAGAAATGAGCCACCACTTTTCTTGATTAAAAATGCAATTTTAAATTCGACAACTCCCTTATCTGAGGACAAACATCAGAGAATAAATATTACAGTTGACGGTGTATCAGTAAATGCACTATATTTTGGAATGTCAAGCGATCGTTTTTTCTATGAAAAAGGTGCAATTGTTGACGTTGTAGTAAACGCTGACATTAATGTGTATAACGATAAAGAAAGCGTATCCTTAAAAATAAAGGATATCCGTCCAAGTGGATTTAGCCAAGAAAAATTCTTTGTAGCAAAAAACTATTTTGAAAAAATTAAACGGTGTGAGGGAGTTTCTAAAAACATTATTGTCCACTCAACACCGACTCGTGATGAAATTGCAATTGTCTACAAGCTGTTAAAGGCAAATAACGGGTATAATAATGATATAGATTGTCTGTATTTGCAACTACTGGGATCAGATATAAACTATTGTAAGCTAAGAATAATCCTAGACATTTTAGATGAAGTTGGATTGATTGTCCTTTCTCCATCATTAAATAATATTAAAATCTGCGAGGTAACTGGAAAGGTAGATTTGAGCTCATCTCTGCTTTTACAAAGGTTAACCAAATAGTATTTTCATAAAAAATTAAGGTGGTATTATGCGATATAGAACCTATGAGGAGTTAAAACAATTTATAATTGAATCGGAACGTCAAATTGACCTTGAAATAGTCAAAAAAGCATATGACATTGCAGAAGAAGCACACGCAAAACAGTTGCGTGTGTCTGGTGAACCATATGTGTCACACCCCATTGAGGTCGCTTTTATTCTCGTTGAACTTGGTATGGATACAGCGTCAGTTTGTGCTGGACTTTTGCATGATGTTGTTGAGGATACTGAAATTGAGCTTGTCTTTGTTACAAAGCAATTTGGATTAGAAATTTCTGCATTGGTCGATGGAGTAACAAAGCTTGGCAAAATTCCTCTAACAACCAAAGAGGAGCAACAGGCGGAAAATGTAAGGAAAATGCTCCTTGCAATGGCAGCTGACGTTAGGGTTATCATCATAAAGCTTGCGGATAGACTACACAATATGCGTACAATGATGTATATGCCAGCCCAAAAACAACGAGAGAAATCTCTTGAAACAATGGAAGTTTATGCGCCGATTGCGCATAGGCTTGGTATTCGTGCGGTAAAAGAAGAACTTGAGGATTTGGCGCTTCATTATCTTGATCCTATCGCCTGCAAAGAGATTGAAAAAACGCTTGAGATGAATAATGTCGAGAGAACTCTACTAGTAGCCTCAATGCAAGAAAGAATCATAGCAAGGCTAAATGAGTATAATATTGAGCCTCATATTGAGGGCAGGGTCAAAAGCCTTTACGGCATTTACCGCAAGGTTTATATGGCAGGTAGGGGCTTTGATGAGGTATATGATATTTATGCAGTGCGTATTATCGTTAACACAGTCATCGAGTGCTACAATATATTGGGTATCATCCACGATATGTTTAGACCAATTCCAAACCGGTTCAAAGACTATATCTCAACACCAAAACCAAATAAATATCAGTCGCTACACACAACGGTCATCGGTAGAGAAGGTATCCCTTTTGAAATTCAGATTAGAACATGGGATATGAACTATACTGCTGAATATGGTGTTGCAGCTCACTGGAAATATAAAGCAGGAATTAAAGGCAAGGATAGCCTCGAAGAAGGTCTTGCTTGGGTGAGGCAGATTATCGAGTCACAGCAAGAGGGCGAGGGTGCAGAGGATATCATAAAGACAATAAAAACTGACCTTGCATCAGAAGAAGTTTTTGTCTTTACCCCAAAAGGCGACGTAAAAAGCCTACCAATCGGTTCAACAATAGTGGATTTTGTCTATGCAATCCATAGTGCTGTCGGAAACAGGATGGTTGGCGCAAAAATAGATTCAAGAATTGTTTCACTTGATACACAGCTAAAAACAGGACAAATTATTGACATTATAACAACAAAAGCCGAAAATCATGGTCCAAATCGTGAGTGGCTGTATATTTGCAAAACAAGTGAAGCTAGAAATAAAATTCGTGCATGGTTTAAGAAAGAGCGTCGTGAAGAAAATGTGCAAGAGGGTAGAAATGCTCTTGAATCAGAGTTTAAGCGTAACTATATTAACCTTGTAGATAAATCACGTGAAGAGTTTATAGACCAATTGGCAAAGCGTCAACATTATGAAAATATTGATGATTTTTATGCCGCAATTGGATATGGTGGTGTGCTTTTATCAAAACTTATGCAGCGTGTGAAAGACGATTATCAAAAAACAGTCAAACCAACTGAGCAGTCTGATATGCAACTCGCACAGATGGTTGTTCCTCGTCAAAAGAACTCAACTGGTATTATTATCGAAGGAATTGATAACTGCCTTGTGAAGTTTTCACAGTGCTGTAATCCGTTGCCAGGTGATGAGATCATTGGATTTATAACAAGGGGTCATGGC
>JBAQWI010000052.1:0-4200 GCA_049298835.1 Oscillospiraceae bacterium | reverse complement strand
GTATCACAGTGGGAGGCCAATCACTTTCTGGGTTGGCAAACCAATCAGGCCAAACCCCAAGAATGCGTTTGGGCGAATAGAGCCAATCCTTCCAATCCGAAATAGGTTTTAGATCCAACTCAACTCTAGCTTTATTAATTTCTTCAACCATTTGTTTTCCAAAGACTTGATTGTGTAACGTAATATGATCAAGATAATTTGGTGCCAACACCACTGATGCATAAGGTAATTTAAGTTTTTCAGCTGCTAGTAGAGCCGAAATACTTGAACGATGTCTCCCTAAAATTACAGTATCATTTTTGTTGCAGCAAGAAGCAATTTTTTTATATTCTCTTACTAATCGTTGTACACCATGATGCTTCGAGTTAAAGGTTAACGTGGCTTTCGTATCTTTAATTGGATCTGCAAGCATATGTAAATCGTTGTTCATTTCTTCAAATTCTTTAGGTGTATCAATTGCAACAAAATTAAGACCATTTTCTTTTATGTAGTTCTCATAATAGCAGTGCGTTAAAATAGTTACTTGGTGATGGTTTTGGGATAAAATATTTCCGAGTCGAATGAAAGGAAAAACATCTCCACCAGTCCAGTGTGTAACTAAAATAATATTCCCCATTCCCATTGCCCTCCTAAATCATTAATATTGCTTGTTTTTCCTGCTCTGTAAATCCTTCCAATTGTGCTAATAACTCATTAATTTCTTCGTTAGATAGCTGAGAAATTAAGTTATTTTCAATTAAAAGTGCTTGCATCTTTATCGTCATTTGATTTGTTAATAAGTCAATCAGAGTTAGTGTAGTTCCAAAAATTTGATTTATTCTAGCAGTTAATCGATTCGCCATTAGTGAGTGACCGCCCAATTCTAAAAAATTATCATTAATTCCAATCATGTCAAACTCGAGTAAGTCACTCCAAATTGCAGATAGCTTCTTCTCAAATTCAGTTTGAGCTTCTTCATAGGATGTAGATAAACTCATTGAAGAAATAGGATATTTTAGTTCTAGGGTTTTTCGATCAATCTTTCCGTTTATTGAGAGTGGGAAATCTTCAATTTCTTTGAAAGCAGAGGGAACCATATATTGAGGAAGACTAGCCTCTAATATGTCCTTTAAAGATTGTTCTAAGTGGACTTCCTGCTTGGAAACGGTATAAAATAAAACAATTCTTTTATCTTCCTGTGATTCACCAGAAATAACGTGGGCAATGGCTTGATTAATACATGGATGTTTTTGGGCAAGTGCTTCAATTTCTTCTAATTCAATTCTATATCCACGAATTTTCACCTGAAAGTCAGCACGTCCGATATACTCTAATTCACCATCCTCATTGTACTTTACTAAATCTCCAGTTTTGTAAATGAGAGATTTTGAATCAACTTGAAAAGGGTTTATAATAAAGTTTTTATTAGTCAGTTGCGGATTGTTGTGATAGCCTTTGGCAACACCAACTCCACCTATGTACAGCTCACCGATTTCACCATGTGGAACTTTTTTCATGTTTTCATCTAGTATGTAGATACGCGTATTAGGCACAACAGTGCCTAATGTAATTCTATTATCTCCTGGTAGAATTTGATTGATGATTGACCATATTGTCGTCTCGGTTGGCCCATAAAGGTTCCAGAGAGATTTGCATTTATCCAAAAGCTGATTTGCAAGATCTCGTGACCATGCTTCTCCACCACAATATATTATGAAATTATTATTGCCTTTCCAGCCAGAATCAACCAATAAACGCCATGTTGCAGGAGTAGCTTGCATAACTGTGATTTTATTGTTTTCTAATGTTTCTTTTAGTTTTATTGCGTCGAATGCTGTGTTTTTGTCCCCCACAATTAACGTTGCCCCTGAAATCAAAGGCAAAAAAAAGTCTAGAACAGAGATGTCAAAAGTATATGTTGCAACTGCTAAAAAACGATCCTTACTGGTAATGTTTGTAATTTTACGAATATGCTGTAAAATATTAACAATACCTGCATGTGAGATTACGACACCTTTTGGTAAGCCAGTAGATCCTGAAGTATATAAGACATAGGCAGTATCACTACTAGTAATAATTCTTCTTTCTTTAATGGCAGGAGTATTATTTATATCATTCCATTGAGTATCTAAGCAAAAGAGTTGAACGCCGAAACCACTAGCCGAATTAAGCAAAGTACTATCTGTAATAATAAAGTTAATTTTCGCACTTTCTAAAATATAATTATTTCGTTCAACTGGGTTAGCGCTGTCTATGGGTAAATAGGCACACCCAGATTTCATAATGCCAATTAAAGTAATTATCATTTCAATGGAACGGTTCATATAAACACCAATAATAGTGCCTTGCGCTATTTCAGCTGATTGCAAATAATTACTCAGTTGATCAGTCCTTTGAGCCAACTCAATATATGATATTAATTGGTCATCAAAGACAATGGCTGTTGCATTTGGTGATTTAATTGATTGATATTCAATTAAATTTAAAATTGTTTTTTCGCTACAAGTCCTTCTCTCCATTGTATTGGTCTACCTTTCTAGTTTCTAATTTTATTTCATGTTATAGTGTATTTTCAGATTTATGATATCACACACTTATTTGTAATATAAACGTGTAAAAGTAAAAATAATGTATAACAGTAAAATTATACCATGTATATTTCGCGGAGTCTATTGGGACATATTACAAATTATGTTAACAATTCCTTTTACTTATGTTTGACTTCCCATTGTTTTACTGATATATTATATTGATATACATAATAAATTTGTAATCTGTAGAGGATAAATTAATATGGAAATATATGCAGTGGAAATTACCAACATGCCCTTTCAAGATTACTTAAAAGGGCTCCCCTCCGACATTCAAATGCAACTAAGTAGATTCAGGAAAAGAGAGGATGCTCTAAAAAAGCTGTATGGCGAGTTGATAATTCGAAAAGTAATAAAGCAAAATCTATGTATAAAAGATGAACATATAGATATTTGTAGAAATGAATACGGAAAACCCTATTTAAATGGTTTTCCGTATTTTCATTATAATATTTCACATTCTGGAAATTGGGTTATATGTGCAGTTGAGGATTTTCCTATTGGAATTGATATTGAGCAGATTACCGATGTGGATTTCGATATAGTTACGCAGCATTTCACACAGCAAGAATCAAGCTATATATTTAGCCAACCTGTTTCTCGACAAGCAACTGCCTTTTTTGAACTTTGGACATTGAAAGAAAGTTATATAAAACAAATTGGAATGGGGTTATCAATAAAATTAAGTGATTTCTCTATGATTAAGACAAATTTAGAGTGGAATGTTGTTTCAAAAATACATACAGAGAGTTTGTATTTTCATCAATATGACTTTACACAACAGTATGAAGTAGCTGTATGTTCTGCAATAAAATCTTTTCCAGAGAACATAATAGTACTAAATGGAAATAGTTTTTAATTGACGGTTTGTCAAGTCAAGTGCGACAGTTCGTGTAAAAACATTTGAATAGGTGATTTCCACCCAAGACATTTTCTTGGTCTGTTATTAATAAGTAACAGATTATTTGTTAGTTGTTTTTCATTGACAAGAGCGAGGTCGGTTTTCTTTGAATAGAATTCTCGTAATAAACCATTTGAGTTTTCATTACTGCCTCTTTGCCAAGATGAGTAAGGGTCTGCGAAGTAAGTAGGTAACTTTAAATCCTGTTTAATATTGGCATAGCATGCAAATTGGGGGTGCGGACAAAATCTAAGATTTTTTATATTTGTCGCACTTCATTTTACAATCTATCATTTAGAAAACATATTATGTCTCTTATTCAGTTTGCTTGTTCTAATTTATCCCTTGGGACTTCACCTAAAGAAAGTCATTTTTGCAGCGGAATTATCTATATTGTATATGTTTATGTGATTGTCTAAATTTCCCATTGTGTTTATAACATCTCAAAAACAGCTCTGACTTACTCATGTAAGTCAGAGCTGTTTGCTTTTAGTAACCGTTACTTTCCTTCAACAAACCAATTAGGGTTTTCATAAAATAAATGAGTTTCTTTATTTTGTATTCTACAAATATAGCGTACCCCCTGCCCCCCTGCTTTTAGACTTGCAGCTTGTCGCTTGTCTATTATTTTGTCAACCTCAAATATATGTCCATCCTCCCATACAATTGATAGTGGTGTCATATTTCCTCTAGTGTCAAAGTGCACATTAACCTCTACATTAACTTTTC
>JBAQWI010000051.1:0-4735 GCA_049298835.1 Oscillospiraceae bacterium | reverse complement strand
ATTATATAATCCCCAATAGCTCAGCTGGTAGAGCATGCGACTGTTAATCGCAGGGTCGTTGGTTCAAGTCCAACTTGGGGAGCCACTTTAAAGCCCACAAACGAAAGTTTGTGGGCTTATTATTGTTTTTATTTGTAATTAGTTACCAATAAATTAATATCCTCTAAAATATAGAAAATGAGAATTGATTAAAACTTGTTTTTATTTAATAAGTCCTGTTTTATCTGCCATAATTTTTTGGAAAGGTCGACATAATAGTTATGGGGATTTTCAAAACGCTTTACTTCATCCCAAAGTAAGTCAACTTGAGCCTCACAATATGCCTTCATTTCGTGAATAGTAGGGTTATTATAAACCTTTTTACCATCCTTGAAGATTGGAACTAGAAGTTCTTTTGCAGTAAAGTCAGTTACAACTTTCTTTTTCCAAGTAACATCTGGATCGAAAATTTCAAGCGGTTTGGTATCATCTACAATTTCGTCATGCACACACAAAAGATCTGCAAAAGCTTTTTGACTTTCGTTATCATAAATACGGTAAATCTTTTTATAATGTGGGTTTGTAATCTTAGCTGTATTTTCGCTAATTTTGATTTTAGGAGTAATTACTCCATTTTCATCCTCAACAGCACAAAGCTTGTAAACCCCACCAAATACCGGCTCGCTCTTTGAGGTAATCAGCCTTTCACCAACCCCAAATAAGTCTATTTGGGCACCTTGCAAGATGATATCACGAATGATATACTCATCAAGCGAGTTTGAAGCAACAATTTTACAGTCTGGATAGCCAGCTGCATCAAGCATTTTTCTAGCTTTTTTGGATAGATAGGTCATATCGCCAGAGTCGAGTCTTATTGAGCAATTTGTAATTCCTTTAGGTTTGAGAACCTCGTCAAAGACTTTTATTGCATTAGGAATACCACTTTTTAGAACATTATAGGTGTCAACCAAAAGGGTTACACTTGTTGGATAAAGTTCACAGTAGGTCTTAAATGAGGTATATTCGTCGTCAAACATCTGCACCCATGAGTGAGCCATAGTTCCTGTTGCAGGGACACCAAACTTTTTATCGGTAAGTGTGCACGCAGTAGCGGAACACCCAGCAATATAAGCAGCCCTTGCACCCAAAACTGCGCCGTCTGCACCCTGTGCACGTCTTGAGCCAAATTCACAGACAGCTCTTCCTTTAGATGCTCGGACAATGCGATTGGCTTTGGTTGCAATTAACGATTGATGATTTACACATAGTAGCACAAAGGTTTCAATTAGTTGTGCCTCAATAGCTTTTGCTTTAACTGTTAAAATTGGCTCATTAGGGAAAATTGGAGTTCCTTCTGGGACGGCATAGATGTCACCAGAAAAGTGAAAGTTTTTTAGGTACTCTAAAAATTCCTCAGAAAATAGAGATTTGTTGCGTAAAAACTCAATATCATCTTCCGCAAAATGCAGATTTTCAATATATTCGATTACCTGTTCAAGCCCTGCGGCAATGGCAAATCCACCGCCGTCAGGCACCTGTCTGAAGAATACGTCAAAATAAGTGGTTTTATCCTTCATATTGCTTAATAGATATCCGTTGCCCATAGTTAGCTCGTAAAAATCGCAGAGCATTGCGTAGTTGTCTTGTACTTTAATCATAATGTATATCTCCTTGGCACATAAAATAGGTATAGAAGTGTGGCTTTTATTACTATTAGTGTCCTATCTATTTATAATTTTCATCTGTAGTCCTTGCATAACGTCAAGGGCTTTTTCGTTTAGGCTGTCATCAAAGCTTGCAACACATGAAGCATCAATGATAATGAGTGCCTCGGGTTGAGTTGTCTTTGCGATAACCGCATTTGAAATCACACATATATTTGAAACAACACCAACAAACTCAATTGAGATGAATTTTTCCTCTTTTAAGTAGTCAGCCAAACCACTTGCACCAAATGTTCCTTTTTCAATGAAGTGGTCACTTTCAGTTACAAGCTCGTTTATTTTGCCATACAATTTTACACCCTCTGTACCTTTTATACAATGTTCCACAGGCAAATTTTTGCCCTCTTGCGTTTGCATATAATTTTTAGTATGTGTATCTAATGTAAACACAATAGTATCATTATTTTTCCTGTAAGCTAAAATTTTATTACAAATACTTTTTTCAAGTGACACAGCCTTTTCAAAACCTAGGCTTCCTGTTACAAAATCATTCTGATAGTCTACAACCACAAGTAGTTTCTTATTCATATCTTATAATACCTCCATTAGGTTACTTGTTATTATTGCTACTACAATAATAACTCTAAAAAGGAGTTTTTTCAAGGGGTTGATATAATTAACATATATTAACCAACCATACTATTTTAACCTGAAAATAAAAAAAGCAGTGAATACCACAATTAGTATTCACTGCTTTTTTACAAATCTAATGCTTATATTGGTTTTAATAATTCTTGTTTTATAATTGTTTCAGCCTGTTCGTCGATTAAATCCATATGGGATGCAATTTCTAGGAAATTCTCTGTTATTGGACGAGGAAACTTTTTCTCTGTTTCCTCCATAATTTTTATTTTTAGATCCATAAGCTCTATTTCACGAGTATGTATTGTTTTCATTAGTTTACCATTAAAGTTAAGCTCCCAATAGCGGTCGGGATGATTTTTTTTCATATATTTTAATAGCTCACAGCCATAACTTCCAAGTGGAAAGTCGTCTTGTTCTTGATTTACTAATATTTGAGGAAATGTCATAGTGGATTTTGAATATTCTAATGTCATGTTATGTACTCCTTTACAAAAGGGTGGATGTTTTTTCATATGATAGTAGCTATTTGTCTTTGACTACCATCATATGATAACAAACAAATTTGAACAATCTGTAAGCTAATTGCATTTATTTTGTATATGATTTGTAAAAATCGTGAAATAACGTTCACATATGTGTCATGAATTTGGTACATTCGACATTATTTAAACAATTTACTATAAAAGTCAAATGTGGAATACTTACTGGCTCTATTAAATCTCTTTAGTTTGAGTGGGAAGTCGCTGTTAGAACTAATCTTATTAATCCTTTCCTCACAGGTCAAAATAATCTTAAAGCCAAGTTCATCTAAAATAGATTGACTTTGTTTGCAGTGTGCCCCAAACGGATAGGCGAAAACAGTTGGAGCAACCCCTATTTCATGAGTAATTTGATCGCTGAGTCCACCAATATCCTCTATCAAAGCTGCTTTGTAATCCTCCTCACTCTCTCCTTTTTTAATTCTAATACCATAACGAGGGGAGCCTTGAGGTAGGTGCATACTATAGGAATGGTTTTGAATTTCGAACACACCGCTTTGTTGCATCTTTCTTAACTGATCCCAAGAAAGGTGGGAATAGTTAATATGGCGAGGTTCGTCTTTGTTTGAAAAGATATCGGTGTGCTTTCCTATAATTGAAAGAACAGCCTTCATATTATACTTTTGTAGAAGTGGGTAAGCATACTCGTGTACACTTTCATATCCATCGTCAAAGGTAATCATAATTGGCTTTTTAGGTAACGCTGTACCATTTTGGATAAAGTCAAGAAGTTGTACTGAGGTAATTGTTGTATACCCACTTTTTTGAATATACTCTAAATCCTCCTCAAATTGCATAGGTGAAATAACGTAATCACCAAGCTTTGAGGGTGAGTTAAGTATGTGATGATACATCGCTACAGGAAGTTTAACATAATTATCTTCGCTGTTAGCTGTAACGTCAGCCCGCACACTTGACGGCAACAATAATTCAACTAAAAAAAATGAAATGACTAGAGTCAAACTTATAAATGCTGCAACATAATTATAGTTAATTTTGATTATCATAAAAACATCTCCCTAATAGCCAAGACACTATTTAATGTATATGGTTTTATGTTATAATAATGATATAAGTTCTAAAAAATTGTAGATGATATGTTGTGTATTTAAAATTATAATTATCTAATAATAAAAAATAAAGGAGGCGAGCAATTGAAAGAGCTTAGTGAGATACTGTGTTCAAACGGCGTTTTGGATTTTGGGGTTATGAGCTTTTCACAAATTCCAGCACTCATTGAATGTAGGGCAAAAGCTCGCCTGCCAGAGCGTGCAAAGTCAGTGATTATGTGCGTGTTTCCTTATAATGTCGGAGAGTTGGAAGGTCGCAATATCTGTCGCTATGCCACAGTAATTGACTATCACAACTATATTGGTTTAACTTTGAGTACTATTTGCGATAAACTTTCCCAAATGTATAACAATAACTTTGCATATTTTGTCGATAGTTCTCCAATTCCAGAGGTGTTTTGTGCAGTTAGCGCTGGGCTTGGATTTAGAGGGAAGAACAACCTCCTTATCACAAAAAAATATGGAAGCTATGTTGTTTTGGGTGAAATAGTAACTGATATGGTGTTGCCTATTTCAGCGCCAAATGAGGAAAGCTGTTTGGACTGCGGAAAATGCAAAACCAATTGCCCCAATGGAGCAATTGGATTATCTTGTGTTGAGTATTCTCGTTGTGTGTCAAATATATCCCAAAGAAAAGGGGAGCTCACCGCCGATGAAATTCTTGCAATTAAGAGGGCAGGACTCGCTTGGGGATGCGACCATTGCCAAGATATCTGCCCTCACAATAAGTTGGTTGCAACAACTCCTATCAAAGAATTCTTGCAGGACGTTGAGCCACTACTGACTAAAGATAATCTTGATAGTCTAATGAAAACAAGAGCTTATGGCTATAAAGGAA
>JBAQWI010000050.1:0-7991 GCA_049298835.1 Oscillospiraceae bacterium | reverse complement strand
TATCCCTTTGTTCCTTGGTGATACGATTACCTTTTGTAAAATCCTTTGAAAGGCTAACACAATAATCACCTACTTGGGAAAGATATTTGTTGGTGTTTTTTAAATTAAGATATTCAACGGGAAGGATGGATAGTGATTCCTTGGCAAGTCCTGCCTCTCTCCATAGTTGTGAGGAGAGCACGCTGAGCATTGCGGGAGTTTTTGCATACATTACCTTTGTTAGGCCACTGTTAATGTTTTGAATGTGTGAAGTAAGGTCGTCAACACTCTTCATATAGTGATAATTAAGTGTCCTTTGGTTTGACTGTGCATCCCTTGAAAAACCAAATGCCATGACTGATAGAACAAGGATTATCGCTATTATAAAGCTTGTAATTCGAACCAAACCACGTTTTGAAATTTTTAATTCCATGAAGAATTCCTCCGTTAACAATAATAATTAAGTTTTGAATATGCCCAAGCAACTAAATGCAAGGTAAATATCACGTCAAATTGTTCGTGTCTGTAAAACTATTTTTGCCAAAACTGCTTTAAATATACCAAAAATAGTCAAAACGTTTTTTTAAATAAATATAGAAATTTTAAACATAATGGTGTATAATTAAAGCTCAATAAATAAATCTCAATATCATTTATTTGTACAGTTTTAACCGCCGTTAGTAAAAAGGAGCATCTGCTTTTGGAAATTTATTTAGACAACAGCGCCTCAACAAAACCAATAGACGAAGCAATCAATGCGGCAGTTTATGTGATGGCACAGGAATATGGCAATCCATCTTCTCTTCATAGAAAAGGATGGAAAGCAGAACAGGTACTTACAAATGCCAAATCTCAGTTGGCAAAGGCACTTTCTTGCGATAAGAATGAGATTGTTTTTACATCTGGAGCAACTGAGGCAAACAACCTTGGAATTATAGGTCTTTGCATGGCAAATGTGAGACGGGGCAAACGCATTGTCACTACAGCAATCGAACATCCATCGGTTATGCAAGCGTTGGAAAGCCTTGAAAAACATGGTTTTACGATTGTGAAGCTTGAACCCAATGAGGATAAAGAATATGTGCCAATTGACTTTTTTAATGCAGTTGATGAGGACACTATCCTTGTTTGTGCGATGTATGTGAACAACGAAACAGGACTCATACTTCCAATTGAAGACATTGCAAAAGCAGTAAAGAAAAAAAATCCCAATACAGCAGTTTTTGTTGATGCAGTACAAGGTTTTATGAAACTTCCGATTAAGCTTAAGAACTCAAGTATCGATTTGATGAGTATTAGTGGACATAAAGTATATGCACCAAAAGGAATTGGCGCACTTTATATAAAGCGTGGAGTTAGAATACTTCCGCAAATGTATGGCGGGGGACAGCAAAATGGAATTCGTCCCGGCACAGAACCGCTCCCTATGATTGCGGCATTTGGTGCGGCAGTTGAGGCTCAAAGTGGCTGTATGATAGAAATGGACCTGCATTATAAGGCTCTTAAAGAGCATTTTACCCAGCAAGTAATAAACAACCCTAATATAAAAATTAATTCTAAAAGTGGCTGGGCTGATTATATCATTAGCATAGCGATAAGTGGAATCCGTTCAGAAGTTATGCTGCATTTTTTCGAACAGTTTGAAATATACGTTTCTAGTGGTTCTGCTTGTGCAAAAGGAAAACACAGCTATGTGCTTTCTTCCCTTGGAATTTCCAAAGAGACTGCAGATGAAACAATACGAATAAGCTTTGCAAGAGACACCACAAAGCAAATGGTAGATGAACTCATAATAAGATTAAACCAGGGGATTGATACCCTTGCAAAAAAACGATAACAAGTATAAGGAGAAATGAATTGAAAGAAATCATATTAGTTAAAAATGGCGAAATAGCACTCAAAGGTCTTAACCGTTCCAGTTTTGAGGATGTGCTTGTAAAAAATATCAAATGGCGTCTAAAAAAGTTAGGTAAGTTTGAGATAAGAAAGGCACAATCCACAATTTATATTACCCCAAAGGACGACAATATTGATCTTGATGAAGTAGCAGAGCAAATGAAAAAAATCTTTGGTATTGCTGCATTTTCACGTTGTCTTGTAACCCAAAAGGACCTAGAAGTCATTAAAAAAGATGCAGTAGAGTATCTTGCAGATTTGATGCCGTATACAAAAACTTTTAAAGTTATTTCAAAACGTGCTGATAAGAGTTTTCCCTATAAATCTCCAGAGATTCAAAATGAAATTGGTGGAGCAATCTTGGAAGCCTATCCAAACCTAAAAGTTGATGTGCATAATCCGGAAGTTGCGGTAACGATAGAGGTTCGTGACTTTGCGGCATATGTTCATGCTAAAATTATTAAGGGTGCAGGGGGAATGCCAGTTTCTTCAAGTGGTGAGGGAATGCTTTTGATATCGGGTGGAATTGACAGCCCTGTCGCTGGTTATATGATGGCAAGGCGTGGACTTAAACTTTCAGCAATCCATTTTGTTTCACCTCCATACACAAGCGATAGAGCGCTCGAAAAAGTTGAAACTCTGTTAGGAAAAGTAGCTGAATATGCTGGCGATATCAACTTCCATTGTGTACCATTTACTAAGATACAAGAGGCTTTGAGGGATAACTGTCCAGAGGAACTTTTTACTATCGTAATGCGTCGTCTTATGATGAAAATTGCAATTCGTGTAGCAGAGCGTGAAAAAATTCCTGCACTTATCACAGGTGAAAGCTTGGGACAGGTTGCAAGCCAAACAATATATTCACTTGCAGCAACAAATGCTGCATCAGACAGACCAGTATTCCGCCCACTAATTGGTATGGATAAGCTTGATATTATCGGTATAGCACGCAAAATTGACACCTATGAAACCTCAATTTTGCCTTTTGAGGATTGCTGTACTGTCTTTACGCCAAAGCGTCCAAAGACAAGGCCTACATTAAAATATGTTGAGGATTCTGAAGCTCTTTTCGATTATGAGCCGCTGATTGCCGAAGCAGTAGACAACATTGAATTAAAAACCATAAAAATGTGTGAATAATTCGTGAAATTTTTTTCAAATTGGAGATAGGATTATGACGAATAAACAACTTGCAAATATAGTAGTTTCAAGGCTTTATGAGCAAAATTTGCAAATTGCGACTGCTGAAAGTTGCACGGGAGGGATGCTTGCCTCTTGTATAACCTCAATTTCAGGCTCGTCAAACGTTATAGAGTATGGTATAATATCTTATGCAAATCGTATCAAGCAATCGGAGCTTGGTGTTTTGGCTGAAGATCTGAAAGCATACGGTGCAGTTAGCAAACAGGTGGCTATTGCAATGGCAGATTCTGTTAGAATAAAAGCAAATGCTGACTTGGGTGTTTCCACAACAGGCTTTGCAGGTCCAACTGGTGGCACAGAAGAAAATCCAGTTGGGACTGTACATATAGCAGTTTCAACAAAAGCAAAAACCTATCATGAAAAACTTGAACTTTTAGATGAATGTGGCAACAATCGAGACTTAATTTGCCAAACGGCAGTTAATCGGGCTTTCACCCTAGTGCTTCAGGTACTAGACGAAATTCAATAATGTTTACTCACAGCAAATCTTGCTGTAATAACGACAAGGAGAGTAGAGAATATGAAAATGCAAAATGGAGAACACGGTTCAAAAAAGAAAAGTAAATCCTCTGGTGGTTTCATCAAAGATACGTTCATTATTTCAAAAAATGATACAGCACAAAGAAAAACAGGTAAAATCATTTCGATAATTGCACTTGTTTTGATTGTTGCGTCAATCGTTCTTGGTGGACTAATGATTAGCAAATATGTCATCGCTAAAATTAACAACGATAATATGGAGGATTTAATTCCAACGAGTGAAGTTTCCTCTGATGCAGGTGTTTCAGGCACAGATGGTGAGGGAGTAATTGCGCCAACGCCGGATGAATTTGATAAAGACGGCATTTTGTTAGGGCTTTCAGATCTTTACCAATTAAATAATGAGGTAATCGGTTGGATTAACATTCCAGGAACAAAACTTGATTATCCAGTTGCAAAACGTCCAAATAATGAGGATCCAAAGATTGCAAACGGCTACTATTTAAATCATACGCTAGAAAAAAAGATCAATCCTTTTGGAACACCATTTTCTGATTACAGAGCAACATTTGCAAATGGTTACCAAAGTGCAAACGTTACAATTTACGGACATAATTCAAAAAGTGGTGATTTCTTTGAAACTGTAAAGTATTATAAGGATATTGAGTTTTACAAAGAAAATCCAATTATAAATTTTGATACAATCTATGGCAAAGGTCAATATAAAGTTATTGGACGTTTCACAGAATTTGTTGACCCGAATCAACCTTTCTTCGCCTATCACGATTTTGTTGATTTCAATCCTAATGCTGCTGATGCTGTACAAAATGCAGAAGCCCAAGCAAGACACAATGAATTTATGACTGAGCTTGGCAAGAGAAACTACTATGAGTCAGGTGTTGACGTTAAATTTGGTGACAACTTTATTACACTATCAACTTGTAACGATGAAATTCAAGGCGCACAAGACACTCCTTACAGAGATGTTTTAGTTGCAAGAAAAGTTAGACCAGGAGAAGATGCTACAGTCGACGTTTCAAAAATCCAAAAAAATACAGATGTGATTATGCCTGCTGGTTGGATTAAAAAGTTTGGTAAAGAAAATCCATATAAATAAGCAACATACTGTAAGACTTATTTGGAAAACAAAATTACATGAAAGAATAGATTATGCACAAACACTATAAATTTCTTTCAAACTATTAACTTGAAGCTTTCACTACATTTAGAAATATTTATGGTGAAAGCTTAAAGTGTATTTAAAGATAGTCGAAAATTGAATAATTATGACGATTATATGCGCGCGAAACCGACACAAAATTTTATTACATCAAGGAGAACTAACCTATGCATATTAAGACTAGCGACAAAAAGGGATTTTTCAATCTATATAAAAAGCTTGCAATTTGGCAACGAGTAGCAGTTATTATCTCTACAATAGTTGTTGTCGGAGGTGTTTCGACTACAGTTTATGCTTTGGCTATGGACAAGCCTAAGGAGGAAACTGTTCCTGCCAGTAACTCATCAGATATAAGTTCGACAGAGTCAAGCGCTGTAATTGCCAGTTCACAAGAGCCAAGTTCTGAGGTGGCAAGTTCCGAGATTAGTTTAAAGGAAAGCTCAAAAGAAAGCTCTAAAGAGAGTTCCAAAGTAAGTTCTAAGGAAACAGATAAAACAAGCTCGATTGCAACGACATCTTCAAAAGTTGTCACTAGTGCGCCACCAGCTGTGCCAGTAGCTATGCCTGAGGGCTATCAAGAGCGTTTTGCTCCTTATTATAAGGCAAACAAAGATATTGCTGGTTGGATTAAGCTTGATGGAACAAAACTTGACTATCCAGTCGCACAAGGTAACGATAACTCATATTACCTAGATCGAAACATCTACAAAGAAAAAAGCGGCTGGGGTGTTCCTTATATGGCTTGCTCAGTTACTAGTACAAAGGATTCTCAGAGTACAAATACCATTCTTTATGGACACAGTGACGATAAAAGAGGTTTGCAATTTTCAGCTATAAAGGGTTATAGAAAAATTGATTTCTACAAACAGCATCCAACAATTGGCTTTGATACTGTTTTTGCAGATGGCGACTACAAAATTGTTGCATTTTTCATTGAGAATACAAAACCAGGAAGTGGATTTTATCCATATCATACATTCATTGATTCAAACAGCGATGAAGAATTCAACAATTTCATTGCAAATGCAAAATTAAAAAGTTATATCAATACAACTGTTGACGTTGTGCCAACGGACAAGCTACTAACCATATCAACTTGTCAAGACACAAACTCAAATAACTATAACCGTCTTGTTATGGTTGCAAGAAAAGTTAGACCAGGCGAGGACGCATCAGTCGATACATCTGGTGCAACTCAAAACACAGCACAGGTATTGCCTAAATAATTGTAATTAATTATTATTTATATCAAAAAGGAGATGGTACATATGAAAATTGCCCTTTTAAATATAGCGGCACTCATTTGTGCCATCGCTATTTTTAGCGGTGCAATTGTTTATTCTGCAAGCGAGATTCCTGTTGTAGATACAACGTCAGAACCCTTGACTGAGCAGGACAACTTTATTCAAGAGAATGATCTTTTAATCGGTGACTTAATAAGCGGAGGGATTTCCAGTGAAGAAATTTCTAGCCCAATTACGGTAAGCCAAGAACCCTCGAGTGAGGTTGTTTCAAGTAAGCCGCCATCGAGCAAGCCTGATTCAAGTAAGATACCACCATCAAGTAAGCCTTCATCGAGCAAACCAACACCCTCCAGCAAACCACCTCCATCGAGTGTGGTTCCTCCTCCGTCAAGTGAGGTGATTTCAAGTGAAGAACCATTAAGCGTTTTGCCTTCGAGTGAAACTCCACCACCTGTAATCGAAGGGGACTACGCACAAATGTTGGAAATATTGGCAGGTGCTGTTCAAAGAGAAATTGTTGGAACAAATACCAATCCGTCGCCGAAATATTACGAAGCATATAAGGCTCAAGCTGTAGCTAGCCATTCATATATGGAGTATCACAAGGCACGCACAGGTTCCTATCCCACAATGTCATATTCCACACCAAAACAACAAACAATAGACCTCGTAGCCGAAGTTTTAAATGAATTAATGTATTATAACTCTGGGGTAATCAATGCGTCATACCATGCGGCTTCGGGTGGATATACCCAAAGTGCATCCTATATATGGGGTGGACAAGTTCCCTACCTTGTTGGGGTAGAAAGTAAGTATGATGACTACAATCAAACCAGTACAGTTGCAGTTTCTACCGTTGAAGAAAAGCTTGCAAACAATGGTATTTATGTATCGGGTGATGCCTCGACATGGTTTGATTTAGGTGGTGCATTGCTTACAGACGGTGGTTTTGTCGACTACATATCAATTTGCGGGCAAAGTGTTAGAGGCCGAACTTTAAGGGAAACCATATTAGGGGCGGCAATTCTAAAAAGTCCAAAGATTGTAACTATTGAAGTGAGCGGAAGTGATTTCATTTTCACCACAAAAGGATATGGTCATGGAGCAGGATTAAGTCAGCTGGGTGCAAAAGGTTATGCTGCAAATGAGGGGTGGGACTATAAAACCATTCTTACCCACTATTATTCGGGAATTACGATTGCATAGAGGAGAAAATGTAAAATGCCAGCAATATCGTTACTAATAAAACCTGCATCATCAAGCTGCAATATGAAATGTGAGTATTGCTTTTACAGCGATGTTGCATCTTCAAGAGAGATTGCAAACTATGGAATTATGTCGCACGAAACGCTTGAAGTGATTGTGAAAAAAGTTTTTGCGTATGCTGATACCGTTGCAAGTTTTGGATTTCAAGGTGGAGAGCCAACTGTTCCAGGGATTGATTTTTATAAAAAAGTGGTTGAACTTCAACAAAAGTACAATACCAAACGCATTAAGGTGAACAATGCAATTCAAACAAATGGGCTAAATATAGATGATGAATGGGCAGAATTTTTTTATAAAAATCATTTTCTTGTTGGACTATCACTAGATGGAAACAAAATTGTGCATGATAAATACAGAATTGACAATAATAAACAGGGAACCTTTGATAGAGTGCTTACCGCTGCAAAAATTATGGACAAGCACAAGGTTGAATATAATATTCTCACAACCGTAACAATAGATGTTGCAAATAATATTGAAAAAATATACTATTTCTTTAAAAAGCAAAAGTTTAATTATCTACAGTTTATTCCTTGTTTGGATGATTTAAATAATGAACAAGGAAACAACAACTATTCGCTAACACCAGAGGCATATGGCGATTTTTTAAAACGTCTTTTCAAGATGTGGTATATCGATATCAATACAAACAAGCCAATGAGTATTCGTTACTTTGACAATCTTGTTACGATGGTTGGAGGCTATCCCCCAGAGAGCTGTGGAATGGCTGGGAGCTGTAGCTG
>JBAQWI010000049.1:0-7784 GCA_049298835.1 Oscillospiraceae bacterium | reverse complement strand
AAGACGGACAAGCTAACACTGTTGGCATGGGAGATACGTTAGGAAACGTTTTAGGCTCAAATATGTTTGCGGATAAAATTGATATAGATGGAAAACCCGTTTTGGACGCAAGTGGCAAACCGGTTAGGACAGCTAATTTTTCAATTAATGGAAAATCAATCGAAGTTTCTGAAACAGATACAATAAGTGCTTTCATGAGAAAGATAAATACTTCGGGTGCGGACGTGAAGATTGAATATTCCGAGCTTGAAAATCGCTTTGTGATGAGCCGAAATTCATCAGGCGCAGGCTTTGACATTAAAGTAACTGACAGCGAAGAAGGAGCAAAAGGTTTACTTGGCAAGGTTTTTGGAACTACTTTTACAAGCGATGTTGTTCCAAGTGATACTACCATGTATAAACCTGGAGCAAATGCCAAGCTAACAATTGATGGTGTTGTAACTGAACGAAGTTCAAATAACTTTACAGTTAACGGCATTAACTTTGAACTTTTAAGCACAACCGAGAACGGCAAGGATATAGATGGAAACGCCATATTTAAAACCGAAACAATTACCACAACCAGAAACACCGATACGATATTCGAAGGCATTAAATCCTTTGTGGACGAGTATAACACTCTTATAAAAGAATTAAATGGCTTAGTGGATGCAAAAGAAGAATACAAAGACTTTCCTCCGCTGACCGATGCCCAAAGAAAAGATATGAGTAAGAGTGAGATTGATGCTTGGGAGAAAAAGGCACAAACTGGCTTGCTTAGAGGCGATAATGATGTTTCATCATTTCTATCTCAAATGCGTCTGGCATTGTATCAAAAGCCTGATGGTGCAAAATATGCACTATTTAATATAGGCATTGAAACAAGCAAGGATTGGAAAGAGAATGGTAAGCTTGAAATTAACGAGGTACAGCTAAAAAAAATGATTAACAGTGATCCTGCTGCAATACAAGAATTGTTTACTTTTTCAAAAACAAAAGAGGTAGATGGTCAGATAGTTCCAGACGGGACACAGGGTATTGCAACAGCTTTAAAGGACATCATGAAGAAGACCGCAAACACAAGCTCAGGCTCTCCAGGTGCTCTTGTTAAGCTTGCAGGTGTTGAAGGAATGGCAACTGAGAGTAATAATATATTAAGCAAAGACATGAGCAAAATGAACGATAAAATCAAGTCGCTCAAGGTTCAATATGAAAAAGAAAAGTCAAGATATTGGCGAGATTTTAATAGTATGGAAAAGGTTTTAGCAAACTTAAGTTCACAAAGTGGATGGCTGTCACAGCAGTTCGCCCAGTAATTGCGTGATTAAGATTTTATGCAAAAATATAAAATGATACAGAAGTAAGATGGGCAAGAGCTTTTTTATACACTTCTTGCGCGTTTCATTTTTCACAAAGGAATGGTAAGCATGGCAATTAACCCATATGAAAGATATAAACAGCAATCCGTCATGACTATGACACAGGGCGAGATGCTTATAAAACTTTGGGACGAAACCTTAAAACAACTAAGTTCTGGGGTAATATTTATTGAAAAAAAGGATTTTTCACAGTCAAACAAAGCTTTGCAAAAGGCACAGCAAATCATTAATCATTTAAGAGCAACGCTGAATTTCAAATATGAAATGTCAAATGATCTTGATGCTCTGTATGAGTTTTTCATCAGTAAAATTGTTGAGGCAAATATCCAAAAAGCTTCAAATCCTATTGAGGAAATACTGCCGATGATTACTGAGCTTCGTGACTCTTTTGCACAAGCTGAGCGTTCGGCACGAATGAAGTAGTTCTACAAATAAAAAAGGAGTGAGATTATGCTTTTTGGAAGCAAAGAGTTTAAAATTATGGAACAGAGTGCAGATGCACTTTGGAGGAAACAAAAGGTTATTTCTCAAAATATTGCAAACTACGATACCCCAAACTATAAAGCCAAAACTCTTACTTTTAGTGAAGTACTGCAAGGACAGCAGAACTCAAATGATGGAAAGATGATTGACGTTACTGTGACAACGGATGAAACTGCTACGGTAAGACCTGATGGCAACAATGTTGACATGATCAAGGAAAACCTTGAGCTTTATAAGACCTATATGCAGTCTGCTTATCTGTACGAGAAAATTAATGGGAAATTCTCAAGTATTCGTAATGTACTCAATCAAATGCCTAAATAATATTTAAGAAAGGAAGAGTTGCTATGTCATTTTTAAATTCGCTTGACATTACAGGTTCTGCTTTGACAGCAGAGAATTATAGAATGTCTCTTATATCACAGAATTTAGCTAACAGTAGTACAACTAAAACGGAAAATGGTGGACCATACAAAAGAAAACAAGCCGTTTTTGAAGAGCGTTCGTTAAGTTTTTCAGAGGTTTTAAACGGTGAAATGAATGCTCAGACCAAAGGTGGAGTAAGAGTTTCTCAAGTGGTAGAAAGTGACGCGCCTTTTGTTCCTGTCTATGATCCGGCTCATCCACATGCTGATGAAAACGGATATGTAATGTATCCAAATGTCAATTCAACAGAGGAGTTAACTGATTTAATGGCGGCAACTCGTGCTTATGAAGCAAACATTACTGCATTAAATGCAATAAAAGCAATTGCTGCCAAAGCACTTGAAATTGGTAAATAGTCATTGCTATGATTTATCACTCCGTAAAGCGGCTGAACAAAAAAACATATTAAGTGCATATGGGTATTCTATTGAATATTGAAAACCTGTTAGAAATACTCCTACTTAATTGTTATATTATATTTTGTGAAGGAGATACTATTTATGTATAAAAATATGTCTGTGAGAAAGAGGCTAACCATAACAATTGTAAGCATGGCTATTCTCAGTGCTATCGTTGCCGGAGTTGCAATTTTTGGTTTGACTAAAATTAATAGTTCATTTAATAATTTTGTGAAATCAGATTTTGAATTTAATAATCAGGTTCGTAATGTTCAAACATCAATTGAAAGAATTGCAAGATATACTGCTGAAATGGCTCTTCAAGATGATTCGGCAAAGATGAAAGTATATATTGATAAAATTGACATTCAAAGAAAATCAATTAAGGAAAATGTCAGCAAAATGGAATCGACCCATGATGGTAATGATGAGTTGCTGAGTAAATTTGAAAGTAATCTAGCAGAATGGTCACTAGTTAGTGACAGTGTTGTTATTAATGTTAAGAGTGGTAATTTTGTTGTAGCTAACCGCCTCATACTTACTGACAATAGTCAAAAGTTAGCCGCACTTCGCGATTCTTCAGATAAGCTAACTAATGAAGCTGTTGATGCAGCAAATAACGCTGCCAAAACAAATCAAACGGTTTATTTATTTATATTGATATTGGTAATTTCATTGGCAGTAATTGCTTTGATCTACTCAATAATCATATCAACTGCTACTACCAAGAGCATACTTCTTCCACTAGCTCAAATTGAAAAAGCGGCTAAAGAAATGTCAATGGGAAATTTAACAACTGCTATTTCATATAAATCTAGGAATGAACTTGGAAAACTTGCAGATAGTTTGAGAGATTCAATGCAAATTTTGCATAACTACATATGGGATATTGAAAATTCTATGAATGAATTGGCAAGTGGTAATTTTAATGTTCATTCTAATCAAATATTCATGGGAGATTTTGAAAACATTCAAATTTCAATGAATAAGTTTATTATAACAATGTCAGGTGCATTGGGACAGATTACAGACGCATCTGATCAAGTTTCAAATGGCTCAGAACAAGTTTCTGATGCTGCACAGGCATTGGCACAAGGTGCTACTGAGCAGGCAAGTTCAGTAGACGAGATTTCTTCTACAATCAGTAATATTTCCCAACAAGTCGCTCAAAATGCATCTAATGCAAATGAAGCGTGCAAAAAATCAAATGATGCTGGTAGGGAAATCGGGGCTAGTAATCAGCAAATGTTGCAGATGATTGCTGCAATGACTGCAATTACTACCAAATCACGTGAAATTGGAAACATCATTAGTACAATAGATAACATTGCATTTCAGACAAATATATTGGCCCTTAATGCAGCTGTTGAAGCGGCTAGAGCAGGCACTGCAGGTAAAGGTTTTGCAGTTGTCGCAGGCGAAGTAAGAAACTTGGCTGTTAAGAGTGCAGAGGCTGCTAAGAATACTGCTAAATTAATTGAGGAATCTATTCAAGCTGTGGAAGTTGGTTCACGTATAGCAAATGAAACTTCTCTTTCATTGAAGCAAACAGTTTTACTTTCTAATGATTCTACAAAATTGATTAATAACATTGCAAAGGCTTCAAATGAACAGGCGGCTTCTGTTGCGCAGATTAACCTTGGCATTAACCAGATTTCGTCTGTTGTTCAGACAAACTCTGCAACAAGTGAAGAAACTGCCGCTGCTAGCGAAGAACTGTCTGGTCAAGCAAATATGCTTAAGTCTATTGTATCAAATTTTACATTATTTGAAGAAGAGTAGTTGTCATATAGTTGGATAGGTAATTTGAATTGCTTATCATTAGATATAAAATTCACAATCCTAAGAAAATATAGTTTTTGTTTTCTTAGGAATTGTGTATAAATACAGTTAAATACTTATAGGAGTTGAGGGAAATGAGCAGCACAACAGATAAGGGTATATTGCTTGATGCTGGTACCAATGAAATTGAAATTATGGAATTTACAATCTGTAATAATACATTTGGTATCAATGTTGCAAAGGTCAAGGAAATTTTAATGGATAGTGAGATAAAGTCTATGCCTCATTCTCACCCTTCCGTAGAGGGCGTTTTTAAGTCACGTGACGTTTTGTTGACAGTCATTAATCTTCCACATTATTTGGGGTTAAATAGTGATGATGCTAAGGCGAGAAGCCTTTTTATTGTAACCAGTTTTAATAAAATGAGTGTAGCGTTTCGAGTTGATTCGGTTGTAGGAATTAACCGTATCTCTTGGGAAAATATTGAAAAACCAGATAGAACGATTTATGGTGGTAGCGAGGGTGTGGCAACGGGCATTGCAAATTATGATGACCGTTTAATTACCATTCTTGATTTTGAAAAAATAATTTCAGACATATCTCCTGAAAGTGGAATTCAAGTATCTAGCATCACCAAAATGGGAGCACGTAATGAGAATAATATACCAATTGTTGTCGTTGAGGACTCTACGTTATTGGCAAAGATGATTTTAGAATGCTTACATTTAGCTGGGTTTACTAACATCATACAGTTTAATAATGGTGAGGAAGCATGGGACTACCTCGGTGGTTTAAGGCAACAAAAGAATATTACAGATTCAGTTGCCTGTGTGATTACTGATATTGAAATGCCTAGAATGGATGGGCATAGATTGACCAAGCTTATAAAGAGTGATAAGGAATTTAAAGTAATTCCAGTAATTATTTTCTCTTCTTTAATAAATGATGAAATGCGAAGAAAAGGAGAGCATCTTGGTGCAGATGCTCAGCTTTCAAAACCTGATATTGGAAAACTTGTTTCAGTGCTTGACCAGGTGATTGAAACTGGCAATAAATAATAAAAAGAGAGTTAATTGATTTTAAATAATTATATTTGAGAAAGGGTGAGCTAAAATAGAAAATTTAGATAACTTCGATAATTTAGATGATGAAGATTCTCAAACAACGGTTTTACCATATCTGATGTTTAAAATTAACGATGTAATGTATGCCGTAAATGGCTCGATGATAAATTCTATCTTTGTTTTAGAGCAACCAGTAACGTGTGTCCCTATGACCGAATCCCATGTGCGGGGAATTATTAATGTACGTGGTGATATTGTTCCTATTGTGGATATGAGGGTGCTTTTTGAACTTCCTACAGCTGAGCAAAATTATCAAGAATTCAAAAAAATGATTGAAGACCGTAAACAAGATCATCTAAATTGGGTCGAAGCTTTGCGTAATTATATTGAAAATGATGTTCCATTTAAGCTTGCTACTGATCCACATGAGTGTGCTTTCGGTAAGTGGTATGACACATTTGAAACGAACGATCCCTCAGTAATTCATTATTTGCGTCAGGTAGAAGAGCCCCATAACAAACTTCATGCTTGTGCCGAAGAAGCGATTAACTGCAAACGAAATTGTGATGAGTGCAAAAGAGAAGAATGCTTAAAAGTTATACTTAAAAGTGCCTTTGAAATATATGTTCCAAATTTATTGAAACTGATTGATCATGTGCGTGAGGCTTATAGTGCAAGCAGCAAGCAAATGGTTATTGTGCTTCAAGAAGGAGCTGTTCAAATGGGTATCTTAGTTGATGAAGTAGTAGAAGTTACTGATATTAATGAGATTTTCTCCCTAAAAGAGATGCCTAACACCCATCGCTCACCGTTCGTATACGGAGTTGGAACAGTAGAACACATTGAAAAAGAAATTCTAATGCTAGATGTTTCAGCTGTAGTTAAATGTTCTTAAATTAATCAAAACACCCTTGACTTAAATGTCGAGGGTGTTTTTAATGTATGTGGTCATGCACCACATTGTTAATACAGGCTGTAGGGGCGAATAGTATTCGCCCGACCGATATATCACAAATTTATATCATATATTGAACAAAAAAGAAGCAGAGCCTTAGGCTCTGCTTCTTTTTGCTATGTAATTAAATGCTTTTTCATACAAACTATGGACGCAGGAAATAAAATTAAATAAACAATCTCGTTTCGTATGCGACATAGGTAAAGCTTTAAGCTTTTATTGTAGAAGTTGTAGGATAGATTGAGGTTGTTGATTAGCTTGTGCAAGCATAGCTTGTGCAGCTTGAGTCAACACGTTCATCTTAGTGTAGTTCATCATTTCTTTTGCCATGTCTGTATCACGGATACGAGAGTTAGCAGAAGTCATGTTCTCAGCAGTAACATCAAGGTTGCTGATAGCATACTCAAGTCTGTTTTGAAGAGCACCCAAGTTACCACGGTTAGTAGAAACCTTGTTGATAGCATCTTTGATTGTTTGGATAGAAGTACCAGCAGCTTCTCTAGTTGAAACGTCAAGACCGTTAATGCCTAGTCCTTTTGAACGAACATCGTCAACTGTTACAGTAACCTTGTTGTATGCATCATTTGTATCGCCTACTTGTAGTGATAAGCCTTTGTTTGCTGTAGTAGCATCAAATTGAACATTAAAGTCAGTTAAATCAGTACCACTGATTGTAATGCCGTTTTTCTTAGCCTCAGCTTGAAGACCAGCATAATCAACAAACGCTATGTTGCCTTTTGAAACATCACCAGCTTTGTTACATTCATAAGTTTTTCCATCAATTTTGATAGTAGAACCATCGATAAAAGTACCTTTAACGTTTTGCATTGAGTCTACGCCAGCAGTAACAGTTCCCATTGCAGCAACTTTACCAGCATCAGTAGATGTCATATCGGTAACTTGAGAAGCTTTAGAACCTGCTTCTTTTGCAGTGAAAGTAATACCAGCTTCATTTCCACCAATGTCAAAACCTTTCAAATCTTTATGATCTGCTAAAGCGGTTTTCATATTTGTTGCAGTAGTAGCAGCATCGGCGCCACCCTTGTATGTAACTGTAATATCTTTGGAAATACCCTCGGAATTTTTAACGGATACAGTTAATGTACAATCAGTAGTAGTATTAGTAGCTTGAGAGATTGCACCAGTAGTTGAAACACCTGCAGTAGCTGGTGTAAGAGCGACAGTGCCTACTGAAGATGAAACATCTGTAGGAGCACCTAGTTTGCTACCAAGATTTCCGTCAAGAAGATTGATACCGTTAAAGTTTGTTGCGTCACCGATACGGTCGATTTCAGATGTTAACTGGTCAACTTCTGAT
>JBAQWI010000048.1:0-5490 GCA_049298835.1 Oscillospiraceae bacterium | reverse complement strand
ATCGCACTTATTATGAAGTTTTTGTCTATTCATTTTATGATTCAAACGAGGACGGCATTGGAGATATCAAGGGGGTAACTTCAAAGCTTGATTATATTGAGGACATGGGATTCAACGGGATTTGGCTGATGCCCATTATGCCCTCTACAACCTATCATAAATACGATGTCATCGACTACTATAATATAGACGAGCAGTATGGTAGTATGGATGATTTTAAGGAACTTATCGCTGAATGTGATAAACGGGGTATCAAGGTAATCATTGACCTTGTGCTAAACCATACCTCAACCAAAAACGAATGGTTTCAATCGGCAATCAAGAGCCTGCCTATTGCGGATTGCAAAAGTGAAACGTGCACGTTAGAGCCACTTTGCAGTAAGCATAATAAATATTGCAGTTATTATAATTTTGAAAAAGAAAAACCTGCAGGCGGGAAATACTGTCCTACAGGTACAGGCAGTGGCTATTATGAAGCAATGTTTTGGGATCAAATGCCCGACTTGAATTTGGCAAACCTAGAGTTGCGTAAGGATATTGAGGATATCATGAAATTCTGGCTTGATATGGGTGTGGGTGGATTTCGACTCGATGCCGCAAAGGAATTTTATTCTGGAAACACAACCAAAAATGTTGAGGTTTTGAAGTGGGTTACAGATTACTGCAAAGCTTATGATGAAAATACCTATGTTGTCGCTGAGGTGTGGGAAAACTTTGCCACTATGAGCGATTATTATGAGAGTGGTGTGGATAGTCTATTTAACTTTTCACACTCGCAAGCAAAGGGTAAAATTGCAACCACTATAAACCTAAAAGGTGAGGCAGATTCTGGGTTGCAATACGGAAAATCGCTGATAGACATTAATAAAACCATCAAAGAAAAAAATCCAAATGGGATTGATGCACCCTTTTTCACAAATCATGATACTGCAAGGGCGGCAGGCTATTTCGCAGGTGATGAGAAAAAAATAAAGCTTGCGTGGGGAATGAACTTGATGATGAACGGTTCTGCATTTGTCTATTATGGTGAGGAGCTTGGTATGTCTGGAAGTGGCATTGACGAAAACAAGCGTGCTCCAATGGTTTGGTCTGATACCAATAAGGTTGGAATGACTTTTGGTCCACCAAATATGCAAGAGCAACAGCACAAATTCTCTGCTGTTGATGTGCAACTAAAAGATGAAAATTCCATTTTAAACTATGTGAAACGAGCAGTTCGTATTCGAAATGAAAATCCTCAGATTGCACGAGGAGAACTGCAACACATAGGTGGAGTGGCTGACATTGATATCTGTGCAATTGAAAAAACCTATGGCAACAGCGCTATTGTTTTGCTTTATAATATTTCAGACCAAACAAAATCGGTGAATCTTCTAAAGTCAGATATCTATGCAACGGAAATTCGAGGGTATTTGTCAACTTCAGAACTAGATGTTGTAACCCTAAACAATGGCACGGTTACAATTCCACCCTATTCAATTGCAATATTAAAGTAATTGACTGCATTGAAAAAACAAAAGAGGAACTACACTTTAAAAGTAAAGAGTAGTTCCTTTTTGCGTTTAGATATAATTTTAATACAAAATACCACTACAAGTAAGAAACAAAGCACACACTTTTTAATAGTATATAGGGATGAAATAAAATAATCAATTTGTATACGATAATTGAAAAGAAAGTGAGTATTATGAATGTGAATGATTTAGACAATGTAAGTTATTTGGACAGAATTAGAATAGACCATGGAACTGAAATTCTAGCAGCGTCATTTAACAACCTATTGAGAAATAGCAAAGCAAAAGCAGTACAGCTTTTAAACGAAAAGAATGTATCCTTTGTCTGCTTATTTATCCTTTTACCACAAATTAAAACGTTCAACTTGTTTGGTGCGTTAAGTCAACGTAATTTGCAAGCTATAAGATTTTGTGAAAATATTAAGCAACAGCCTCAATCAAAAATCATACAGACAGTTTTAAGATGGATGTTAACCACAGGGGCAAAAGAAGAAAGTTTGAACAGTCATTTTGATGAAGTTTTAGACCGAGCCGCCGCTCTATTGTTGATAACTTATAAGGATAGTACAGTTTTGCATATAGTGTCGGAGTTGATGTTTAGGCGTTATAGAGCAGGCAAATGTATGCATGATTTGGCTTGGTGCTTTTTTAAGTCGCAGGAAATTGACACAATGCCTTTGGTTGCAAATTATATTCGCTCAAACAATCAAAGAGACAATCAATTAGCCTATAAGTTACTAAACTTTAAACCCCAATTACAGCCTAATGATAAAGTACAACAATATCATAATTTTCACGTATGGCTCAATGAGAATAAAAATTTTCTTTACCCAACAGGTGAAAGTATGCAACAAACCAGTGTTCCAAAGCATTGGCGTGTGGATTTAACTGCAAAATACTTATGCACTCCTGTAACAGCCCCTAGAATGCCTGTAAAGCCATTACACCAAGAACAAAAAACTCGTATAAATACTTTTGAAACGATGGAACACAGCGACAAAAAGATGCTAGCAAAATACTCATTTAAAACCCATGAAAGAAATTTACAGGTGTGGAGTAATTGGATAAAGGCCCCTATTGAAACACAAATTAGCGTGGCTAAGGCTGAGTTAGGAGGCTTAAGATGATTAAAGCTAAACAAGTACCTTTGGATATTAACACAATTATCAATAACTACCCTAAAAACGGAATTGAACTTGAAATGCTAACTATCCTTGACAAAAGCAGTAGTACCTATGACTATAGTTCCATTGAAGAGCTAAACTTTGAACTCAATTTGCGTAGAGAAATTGTGCAGTCAGCAAATGATTTATATAAAAGTCGAATGGACTTTGCAGTGTTCCGCAAAACAAAATGTAATGAGGCGTTTTGGGAGCGCACAGAAGATGGGGGTTTTCTGCTAAAAAGTGATGTGAAACCCAGCGACGCCATTACTGATATCTTTAAAAATGGACAGCTTTATGCCACCGAATGCGCAACTGCAATGGTAATTGTTTATTACAAGGCTTTGCTTAATGTGATGGGAGAAGCGACATTTAATCGTCTATTTAAAAAAATTCATCTGATGAACTGGCATTATATAGACAATAGATTAGTTGAAATTGGACATATGCGCAAGGTAAATGACTATTTGCCTGGTGACAGAAGATATTTTGCAAACCCCGATGTTGACCCCGAAACACCTGAGTGGCAAGGGGAAAATGCCTTGAATTTGTCCGAAAAATTGTATTATGGTCATGGTATTGGCATAAAAGAAGCATCAGCTATCATTGAATCGTTAAACAGTAACCGCAAAAAAGATGCAACAAAAATTGCGTACTTGATGGAAACGGCGGCAAGACCCGATTTTAAAGCACTGTTTAAGTTAATATAGTTAAAAATAAACAAAACATATATTTTCCTCTGAGTATAATTATCTAAAGTAGATAATTGACAATAAGTATAAAATGCAGTATAATAGTAAAGATAAATTTAATATTACCTTTTAAGGGGAGTAGTTTCTACTGGAAGCATTAGATTCTAGTAGATCACATCGTCAACAAGTTCGATTAGCAATAATCTGGTGATGTGTGCCATATTTTGGTTACAAGACCTTTCATGTTTACAAGTTTTAAACATGAAAGGTCTTTTTATTTTTTTTATTGGGCAATCTAATGACAAATTACAAGGGGAGAATGAATCAATGACAAATTATTTCAATGTATCGGTGGATACAATCCTAAAAAAATTTAGTGTGACCAACGATGGGTTAAGTGAACAACAGGTCAAGGTTTCAAAAGAAGAAAATGGACTAAATATGCTTCTTCAAGCAAAAAAAGAAAGTGTATTTATAGTTTTTTTAAAGCAATTTCAGGATTTGTTGGTGTTAATATTAATAGCAGCAGCCGTGATATCTATGCTTTCTGGAAACCCTGAAAGTACAATTGTAATTTTTGCAGTTATCATGCTCAATGCTTTTTTGGGTACAGCACAGCATTTTAAGGCGCAAAAATCACTGGATAGTTTAAAAGCGCTATCTTCTCCTATTGCAAAAGTCATACGAGATGGCATGAAACAAGAAATTGATTCAAAAAACGTAGTTGTTGGCGACATTGTGTTACTAGAAGCTGGTGACTTAGTGGTTGCTGACGGTCGCTTGATTGAAAACTATTCGCTCCAAGTGAATGAAAGTATGTTGACGGGCGAATCAATAAATGTCGATAAGACTACCAAAAGAATTGATCAAGAAGAGGTTGCTTTAGGCGATCAATTGAATATGGTGTTTTCTGGATCACTAGTAACATATGGTCGTGGATTACTTGTAGTAACTGATATTGGTATGTCCACACAAATCGGTAAAATTGCTACACTAATGAACCAAACCCAACAGAAAAAAACACCATTACAAGTAAATCTAGATAACTTTAGCAAAAAGCTTGCGTTTGTAATTATGGGTATTTGTGCGGTGGTATTCTTCTTAGGCGTTTATCGGAAAATGCCTGTGCTTGATTCACTTATGTTTGCAGTAGCTTTGGCTGTGGCAGCAATTCCTGAAGCATTAAGCTCAATTGTTACCATTGTACTTGCAATGGGCACACAAAAAATGGTAAAAGAAAATGCCATCATTAAAGAACTAAAGGCAGTGGAAAGTTTAGGTTGTGTATCCGTTATTTGTTCAGATAAGACAGGAACTTTAACTCAAAACAAAATGACGGTTGAGCAGTTTTATGTTGATAAAACTACCCTCAATAAAACAGACCTATCTTTGGACAATAAAGTTCATGAATACTTATTGAACATTGCAGTTCTTGCAAACGATTCTACCGTTATAGATGGGAAAGCGATTGGTGATCCAACAGAGTTTGCTATGGTAGAGTGGGCACATAAAAATGGAGTTAATGAGCTCGAATTGCGAAATCAAATTCCACGTATGGGTGAAATTCCTTTTGATTCAGAACGAAAACTGATGAGTACGGTGCACTGTATCGACAATGAGCAAGTGATGCTAACAAAAGGTGCACTTGATGTTATGATACATCGTACCACAAAAATACTGACATCAAACGGTGTTGTTGATATTACCAAAGAGGATATCAAGCAAATTAACCAAGAGAATAGGCGTATGTCTGAAAATGGATTGCGTGTTCTTGCATTTGGCTATAAAAATATGCAAACAGGCGAGAAAGCTACGCTAGAGTCTGAAAACGATTATATTTTTGTAGGTTTACTTTCTATGATAGATCCACCAAGAGAAGAATCTATGGAAGCTGTGGCAAACGCTACCAAAGCAGGTATTAGAACAATTATGATTACCGGTGACCATAAAATAACTGCAACTGCAATTGCAAAACAAATTGGCATTTTTAGAGATGGCGATATTGCACTAACCGGCGTTGAACTTCAAAAGCTTACTGAAGAAGAGTTGAATGAGAAGTTAGAAAATATTTCTGTTTATGCAAGAGTTTCTCCAGAGCACAAAATTCGCATAGTCAATGCG
>JBAQWI010000047.1:0-5644 GCA_049298835.1 Oscillospiraceae bacterium | reverse complement strand
CGTTCACAGTTTTAATCTGTGAACGCTCTTTGTGCGTGATAGTTATTTGATTAAGGAAGAAACTATCTGTATGATACCAGAAACAAAGTTTAAGACACAGGCAACTAAAAACAATATGCTCACTATTTTATAGTTTTTTATTGTTTGAGTTTTATTTTTCTTCTTATAATTCCACAGCAAAATTCCCATAAGAACAGCAAGTGCTAGGGGAGATAATCCTGGTATCATTTTTTGCGTGAATAAGTAAATCATTGACGATACCATTGCTACAATTGCCGCAACTATGCCTACTACATTTAGTGCTTTTTCTTTCATTTTAATTCTCCTAAAAAATGTTTAACTAGGCTTTTTCACATAGATCAATAAAACGCTTAATAGCATCAACGGCTTTATCAATACCAATTGTACCGCTATTGATACAAAGGTCGTAATTATTTGCATTTCCCCATTTTAGGTTTGTGTAGTAGTTATAGTAGGTTGCACGACGCTTATCATTTCTAATGATAATGTCCTTAGCCTTATCGGTTGGAAGATTATAAAGTGTTGTCGCCCGTTCAATACGCATATCCAAACTAGAATGAATGTAAATATTTACTGTATTTTGGTTTTCTTTCAATACATAGTCAGCGCAACGTCCTACAATTACACAGCATCCTTGTGTAGCAACTTCCTTAATAATATTAGACTGAACTAAAAAAACCTTGTCACTTAGAGGCAAGTCGAACCCAATTGCATTCGACGAAAACATAGACATTGTATAAAGGAAACTTCCAGTGGGTTTTAAATCTGCTTGTTCAAAGATTTCTTTCGAGTAGCCACTTTTTTGAGCTGCTTTTTGAATAATTTCATTATCATAAAATGGTACAGATAAAGCCTCTGCAAGCTTCTTTGCTATTTCACGTCCGCCACTTCCATATTGTCGGCTGATTGTAATAATTGTGTCTTTTTTCATGTTAAAATGCCCCTTTGTTATACAAAATTTTATGTATATATTATATTTAGTATGCGACTTTAATCTAAAAAAGTCAAATGCAATTTTAATTATACTAAATTTGTGTTATAATAAATTTGCAATATAAAGTTAAGTTAAAATGTATTGAATAATGTTGCAAAATTAATATAGAGAATATTTATTTAGGGGGAATATACATGGGTGAATTACATCCCGTTTTACTTGCGTTAATTGGAACAGGAATTACATTTTTGGCAACAGTACTTGGCTCAGCTACTGTGTTTTTATTTAGAGGAAAAATTCCTCCACATTTTCAGCGTGTCTTTTTGGGATTTGCGGCAGGCGTAATGATTGCTGCATCGATTTGGTCTTTGCTAATTCCAGCGATTGAAATGGCAGAGAGCCAAGGTCATATTGGTTGGATTCCTGCAACTGGCGGATTTATAATGGGTGGATTATTCTTGTTCTTGCTAGACAAATTGATGCCCCATTTGCACGTATTCACAAATAGAGTGGAAGGAATGCCTTCACACTTCAAACGTACAACAATGCTAGTTTTAGCAGTAACGCTCCACAATATTCCCGAGGGTATGGCAGTGGGACTTACATTTGGTTTAGCAGGAGGGGGTTCCTCCGTGGTAACGGTAGCATCTGCTATGGCGCTTGCAATAGGAATAGGATTGCAAAACTTTCCTGAGGGTGCGGCAATTTCACTTCCTTTAAAAAACGAGGGTATTTCAAGCAAGAAAGCTTTTGTTTATGGTGCATTATCAGGTATTGTTGAGCCAATTTTTGGTGTGCTTGCTGTTTTGATTGCAGGTACAATTACTCCGCTTATGCCGTGGTTCTTAGCATTTGCAGCTGGTGCTATGATTTATGTTGTTGTCGAGGAATTAATCCCAGAGGCACAGCTTGGAGAACATTCCCATCTAGGAACAGCAGGCGTTATGGTGGGCTTTGTAATTATGATGGTATTGGACGTTGCACTTGCATAGATGTGATTTGAACTATGCAATAATATTGGCGGACGTGCAATACCCAATGGGGCAGACTCTGCACGCCCCTACATCCCATAAAATATAAGGAGAGTATAAATAGATGATAAAGGCAGTAATTTTTGATTTAGATGGCACACTCGCAAACACAATAAATTCAATCGCATATTTTGCGAATAAGGCATTGTCGCAGTATGGATATGAAGAGATTGAAACTGAAAAATATCGTTACCTAGTGGGCAATGGAGCCGACAATCTTGTTCGTGGTATGCTTAAAACAATAGATAACTATACCGAGGAAGGGTTTGAAAATGTAAGGGCACTATATAACAAAAGTTATGATGATGATTTTATGCATTTGACAACTGCTTATGATGGAATTGCAGAGTTGATTTCCTCGCTAAAGGCAATGGGGATAAAATTGTGTGTGCTTTCTAATAAACCACATTCTACAACAGAAAAAATTGTACAGGCTTTGTTTCCAGAACATTTTGACATCTGCTATGGAAAAAGAGAGGATATTCCTCGCAAGCCTGATTCGACAGCAGTTTTAAACATTTTGGATGAGCTCAGCATCTCTGCTGAGGAATGCATTTACATTGGCGACACCTCAACTGATATGCAAACAGGGCGCAATGCTAACTTGTTTACAATTGGAGTGCTTTGGGGATTTCGAGATAGACAAGAACTTGAAGAAAATGGTGCAGATATTATTGCTTCCAGCCCGTTTCAAATCTTAGAATATATTGTAAGAGCAAAGATGGGCTAGACTATTTTTTGTGAAAATGTAATAAAAAATACAAACAAAAACTCCTTGACGATTTGTATGTAAATAGATATAATATAGATATTAAGGGAAATACACCCAATTCTTGATATCATTTGCTGATTTAATACTGAGGTGGAAATATGTTTTATTTTGATATGTGGACACTAATATTTACTATTATTAATACAATACTACTTATTGGTTTTCTTGTGCTTGTTGTCTTAGGAATAAAGCTTTTACTTAAATTGTTGAGAAAAAAAGGATAGACCCCTGTGGTCTATCCTTTTTTAGCATCCTACCCGACGAAACTCGGATGGTGTTTTTCCTTTTTGCTTAAAAAACACCTTTGAAAAGTAGTTTTGGTCAGAAAACCCACAAAGTTCTGCAATCTCACCAATTGTCTTGCTTGTCATGGTAAGTAGGCTAATTGAATGATTGATACGCACCTTTGTCAAATACTCAGTTATGGTAACGCTATATGTTTTTTTAAAGGTATTAATGAGAGTTGTACGACTGCAAAAAAACCTTTCACATAAAAGTTCAATTGTAATCTTACTTTTGTAGTTTTGGTCAATGTATCGCTTTACCTCATAAGAAAGGTCTTGCTTTGTACTATTAAGACGATTTGTAAGTGTAATATATTCAGCACAGATTGCCATAATGGAGAGGCAAGAAACAATATTTTCCTTTGCTCGAATATGAATTTTTGAAACTGCATCTGTAAGGTCTTTTTTATCAGTAATGTAGGGAGAGGCGGCACTTATAACAAAAGATGGGCTGGAGTTTAGCGTATCTAAGGTTTGTCCCATCATTAGATATCCTGTAAGTTTTCCAAAGCTGTAAAGGGGAGCAACCGCATCATAAAGTCCAAAACTGCATTGATACAAATAGACTGTATTTGTTTCTTGCACTTTTTTAAAGGCTCTTCTATCATTTTCCTGACAGCTTAGTTTTGTTTTTTCATTTTGCTTAATCAGCTTGCAAAAAGGACTTTGTTCTATTGGATATGCGGCAACCTCTTTAAACTCTGTATCAAAGACTGAAATTCTAAAGCCAGATATGTTGTGAAGTTCCTTTAAAACGGTTAAAAGTTCAATTTGATTTGGAATGATAATCACCTCTTTTATCAGTAGTTAATGTGCCATAGCAGAGCGTGGTATTGACAGTTTTACCTTAACGGTGTAAAATCAAAATTATTATACTATATTACTAATTATTATACTATTTTTTATAGCATTTGCAAGTGAATAGGGATAATATCTAAGTAAAGGAAGAAATTAAATTTATAAGGAGATTTTTTTTATGAATAAGGAACCAGTATTGGTAATTATGGCAGCAGGAATGGGAAGCCGTTACGGCGGACTAAAACAAATTGATCCAATAGATGAGCAAGGTCATATCATTATTGACTTTTCAATATATGATGCTATCAGAGCAGGATTTAAAAAACTTGTATTTATTATTAAGCATGAAATTGCAGCTGATTTTAAAGAAGTAATTGGAGATAGAATTTCAAAATTTGTTGAGGTTGAGTATGTTTATCAAGATTTAAATTCACTTCCACAAGGCTTTACCATTCCAGAGGGCAGAGTAAAACCTTGGGGGACAAGCCATGCAATTTTGAGTTGTATGGGCAAGATTGACGGACCTTTTGCAGTAATCAATGCAGACGATTGCTACGGCGCTGACGCATACAAAGTGTTGTATGACTTCCTAATAAAGACTCCTGAAAATGAGTTTGATTATGCAATGGTAGGTTATATCTTAGAAAACACATTGACTGATAATGGTCACGTTGCAAGAGGTGTTTGTACAACAAGTAATGACGATTATCTTACTTGCATCGACGAGAGAATTCGTATTGAGAAAAAATCAGACCATACAGCGTATACAATAGATGATGGTGCAACTTGGATAACGATTCCTAAGGGTAGCCCAGTTTCAATGAATATGTGGGGCTTCCAATCAAGTATTTTGAATATTCTTAATGAGCGTTTTGCAGAATTTTTAACTAATAATATTGAGAAAAATCCAATGAAATGTGAATATCTTCTTCCAACAGTTGTAGGAGAGTTGCTCAAAGAAGATAAAGTGACAGTAAAAGTGCTTCACTCTGATGACAGATGGTATGGCGTTACTTATAAAGAAGATAAAGAAACTGTAATGAATGCAATAAAAGAGTTGAAAGCACAAGGTGTTTACCCAACCAACCTATGGGAGGAAAAGTAAAAATGGACAGAGAATATGCTTGCTCAAGAAAACAAGAGGCAATTGCTAACTTTGTAATTGAGGGCAAATGCATTGAAAGTAACCCTTATGGAAACGGACATATTAATGATACCTTTTTACTAAGATGCAAAGATGAAAGTGGCAAAGAAAGCCGCTATGTGCTTCAAAGAATGAACCATGAAGTTTTCAAATCTCCGGAGGAACTTGTTGAAAACATTTCTGGTGTGACTTCTCATATTAAGGCGAAAATCATTGCAAACGGTAGCGATTATATGCGTGAAACCCTAAATATGATTGGAACCTTAGACAAAAAGTTTTACTATAAAGATTCAATTGGGTATTACTGGCGTATGTATTATTTTATTGCTGATGCAACTTGCTTTGATTTGGTTGAAGATCCAGAATATTTTTATCAAAGTGGAGTAGCTTTTGGAAATTTCCAAAAACTACTCAGCGATTATCCGGCAGAGAAATTACATGAAACCATTGTTGACTTTCACAATACAAAAAAACGGTATGAAACTTTTCTACAGGCTGTAAAAGAAGATAAGCTAGGGCGAGCAAAAGATGTTCAAGCAGAAATTGATTTTATTATGGCTCGTGAAGGTGACACTGTAGTTTGCACAGATATGCTTGCAAAAGGTGAGTTGCCCCTAAGGGTTACCCACAACGATACAAAGCTTAACAATGTTATGATTG
>JBAQWI010000046.1:0-4015 GCA_049298835.1 Oscillospiraceae bacterium | reverse complement strand
CTACAAAAATGTTATTTTTTGGTCTGCACCAAGAACAACCTTATCAAAAACGAGATGGTATAAAATTGCGAGTTCTTCAGTAAACAGTAAGGTGACAATTAGGAATGCAAACACTGTAAAAAAATTACTATTCCTATCAAATATATAAGTCTATTATGAGCAAACATCTTAATGAGCCTAAAACGGCAATGCCAAAACTAATCTGACTAATTATGAAATTGAGTCACTACACTTTTGCAGTGCAGTGGCTCTTGCTTTGCCTATAGGCCGAGAATAGTCCTGTCAATACTTGAATAAAGACAACGAATGGCTTTTGATGTTCATGATATGGACCCCTAATTGCTCATAATGAGCAATTAGAACTCCTTGCTTTACTGTGGTAAAATTATTCGACATATCTACTTATAAAACATTTTTGAAGAGGTGAAAATTTGAAAATACTTTCACTAAATACTAATCAGTTTGCTGGCGATAAAGATATTAAAGATACTGCCAAAATGGAAAACTTAAACCTGTTTTCAAGAGAAATCATCGCTTTAGTAAAGGGCTTTTTAATTGGGAACGACAAAGGAATTGCTATTTTGCAAGAAATTCCATGTTACAATTTTTATGGCAAAAAAACTCGTGTGCTGTATGACAACTTTCTTAAAGAATTCCCTAAAACAAGATATAAAATTATCACTCCATCTTCTCTCAAAGCTAATATAATTACACTGGCAATTGTTAATGCTGAATCAGGCTGGCATATTTGTGAACACGGCTTTGCAAGTCAAGTAACCAATTTTAAAAATAGATTTATTGAAGCAGTAAATGATAATGGAATACATTTACTTGGGGTACATATGCCTATTGACACTAAAAGCAAGCAAGATAATGTCAAATTCTGGCAAGCATTATTTGATTATTTAAAACCTAAAGCCCAAAACAATTTTTTTATTGTCGGAGATTTCAATGCACACATTGGTAAATGCGACTACAATGAATATTTTAATAATTTTTTAAATAATGGTTACTGCGACATCCTTCCAGAAAATAAAATAACATACTACAAAGGGAAAACAAAAATTGATCACATATTAGTGTTTTCTGAAGCGCCAACGGTTGAAGCCTCATGCTTAGCTGAACATTACTCTGATCACGCTGTCATAGTTACTAGCGAAATTAACATAACAAAGTGATTTAAACTCAAAAAAGTTATTTTTTAGATATTTGAGATTAGTGGTTACAGACACACCTACTAAGCACACTTAAATCAATTACCAGAAACAATTATGCTCTTGATATATTGAGCCATTGCATCTTGTATTAAATGCAATGACTCTTGTTATTCTCTATATCCCCAAAATAGTCCAAATATATACTGGTGCCGTCAAGGTAAATACTAAACAAGCAAATAAAATAGCTGGGCCACTCCACTCAAATTGTCCATGTTTCCTATAGTCAAAATATGCCATACCAAGCTTAGCAAAGAAAAACACCGCTAAAATAAGGTCAATCGCAGGGAATACAACTTTATTCACAACCGTCTTTATCTGTCCTGATGCATCACTCCAAGTTCCCTCAATGGCTCCTGCCACATCTCCTGTTCCTGCTGCAAATGCGGTTGTACTAAACAGCATTGCAGCAATAACTACTACGCACAAAATCAGAGTTATTTTCATATATCTTTTCATAAAGTCCGCCTTTCTTTTTTTGTATTTTTCAAGGATTTAAGGGTGCACAATGCCAGTCATCCCATAAATCCCCCCTTATGTTTAGGGCGTCTGAAAGGTTCATAGAAAGCATCCCAATTGGAGTCCACGAATCGATTAGCCAAGTATTTACTGCATATTCACCATCCGGCATCCATAAAGGAGAAAAATGTGTTCGATTCTTATAAGTGGAATATTTATTTTTCTGAAATTCAAACCTAGCATTTGAACCACTTGATGTACGCTCTAAAAGTCGCCAATAAGTTTCGTATCTAAATTCGGGAAAATAAGAAACTGCATTCTGAGCATACAGCTGCAAGAATGTCATTAGCAATATAACTGCCACAATCAATGATAATAAATGGTGCAATATCCCTCAAAGATTTAATCAATTCTTGTGCCTGTACCTCCGAATATGGTGGATAGGTATATTCATTTTCTCCCTTTAACATTCCTATGATTGTAAGATAAGATAGTTTTTTATGGGTAATCATATTGTGTTTTACAAGAGGTTCACTCACATGGGTTGCCGCCAAAATCGAGCCCAATGACTTTTCACATTCCAAATCTGATGAGGCACAAATGCAAGGCAGCATTGGTGCTGTCATATCACACAGTACCAAAACTACATTCTTTTTCTTATCTGCAAGGTATTTGGCAATCTTTGTGGCAACAATTGTTTTGCCACTTCCGGGGCTGCCCCAAACAGCCAAAACCCCTCCATGTAGGACTTCCTCTTTTTTATTTTCTTCGCCTGTATTACGGGTAAAAATACCGCTTTTCTTGAAATTCAACATCCTACTGCACCTCACTCTTACCTATTGGTTCTTTTCTTTGGGGATCAGCTTCATCTATCTTTTCATTGTTTTCAGTAGGATAAAGTGTAGAAATGATTTTTTCCTGTAATTGAGTGAATTTCTTTGTGCTTTCGGGTGTTCCACGATATATAAGGGACAGGTGAGATTTGCCATCGGCTTCAAGTTCCGCAAGAATATTGCCTTGCTGCGGAGTTACAAGAAGTGTTACCGTTGACGGTAATTCTCGTTCATCTTCCCCACTTACAGTCTGTTCCCCTGTGTTTGCATCACACCCCGATGGTGCTGTGACAGAGATTACCTCCACATATTTCAGTTCAGATGGAATAAGAGTTGCACCTTGTTTTCTAAAGTCTGGAGCAATGACTGATACAACATCTCCGCTTTGGAGTTTGCCAGACAAACCATTAGCAAAGGTTTTAATAGTAATAGACATTGCCTGCTTACTTCCGTCAAGGTTATATAAATATGCATTTTCTGCTGCTGGAACATCAGACAACTTGGTGCTTAGAATATAGTCACCCACTGATAAATCAGAGAGTGCATAATTGCCGATAACAGTATCCTTTGTACGAACTACATTTTCGGGCAAGTTATATCCACCAACTTCAACCACCTGTACCATATCTTTTGTGATTTCATCACCTTCTTTAATTTCCTTTGCCACACGAATAATCTCCGTTTTTTGGCTTACACCTTTATTGAAAAGCGGTGTAATACCAAAACAAATAAGGAGTGACAGCACAATGCAAGTCACTCCTACCACAGTTCTATTTTTGAAAAAACTCATAAATTGTTACCTCCTAAATTTATAAAATAAATTGCTGTAAATCCTATCCCTAAAAAGGGAGCAAGTGGCATTGATAAATTCTTTCCCACTTGCTTTTTTCTGACTTTAGCTGCTGCTATTAAAATAATATAAAATAGCAGCAATATTGAAAGTGCTATAATAATTCCATACATTCCGTTCCAAAATCCAAGGACAATACCTACTGTGGCAGTAAGCTTGATGTCACCACCACCAATGCTATTTTCTTTTGACATAGCTGCGATAAGAAACGGAAGTGCTACAAATATCCCAAATAGATTAACAGGACTGAAATTGATCAGTCCTGTCATTGCAATAAGTAAACAAAGCCTGTTTGGTATCATTCGCTTTTTTATGTCCACATAGGATGTCACCAAAAGCAGAGAACAAAAGAGCGCCCCCTTTAGGATGCTGTTAGCCAGCATAGCTGAACATATCCTTAATTCTTTTTGATAATTCAGGCATAACCACATCCCCAAATAATGCATAGAGTCCTGCAAGGAGCAACGCACCAAGTACAACGGCAATTAAAATTTTGACTGCTGTATCTATGTAGCCCTCTGCGCGATTATTGTTTACCGATATCTTCATTGCCATAGTTTGTCTTTTAGCGAATTTGTTAATATTAATTATTAATTTTTTCATGTTATTTTCCTCCATATTTCAATGAATTGAAAGCCTGCAATATGTTTGCAGACTAC
>JBAQWI010000045.1:0-12791 GCA_049298835.1 Oscillospiraceae bacterium | reverse complement strand
GTCTTTTTTTACTGGGCGGTTTGCTTTTCCCTTGTTAACCCCCTTGCTTTGCTATACCATTTTTTTTACTACTAAAATTTGTTTAACTTTCTTCATTTAACTACTTGACTTTCTTTAGCAGGTTTCTTAAATGCTTCCTTATAAAAAAAATTTTATAAATAATAATTACTACCCTAAATATATATCATATTTTGTCATATAGCAAGCGATATCGACACAAAAATTTATTTATTGTAAAGATTTTTTTGTATAAATATGGTATACTAATTTGTATTACTACATCAACTAAAATACTCGAATTTCAGGTATAAACCCTAAGTTTTAGCGTATTTTAAAACACTATAAAAGTGCAGGTATTGCCTGCGGAGGATTACAATATGAGTACAGTCATTATTATTGGAAATGGACCTGCTGGGATTTCTGCTGCATTATATACACAACGTGCAAATATAGATACTATTATAATCGGCAAAGACAACGGTGCATTAGAAAAGGCCCATGCAATTGAAAACTATTATGGATTATCAGACATATTAAGCGGAAACGAACTTGCAAATGTGGGCAATGCACAGGCGCTAAAACTTGGATGCACGATGATAGATGAAGAAGTTATGGCAATTGCATTTGACGGCAAACTATCAGTGAAAACAAAACTTGCCACATATAACGGTGACGTTGTCATCATTGCTACTGGCGCTGCACGCAACACACCAAACATTAAAGGATTAAAAGGGTTTGAAGGAAAAGGCGTCAGCTATTGCGCTGTATGCGATGCGTTTTTCTATCGTCAAAAAGACGTTTGTGTGCTTGGTAATGGCGAATATGCGTTGCACGAAGCGTTGGAACTTTTGCCTGTAGTAGGTTCAGTTACGATGCTCACAAATGGGCTAGATCCTACGGTTGAGTTGCCAAGCGAGATAAAATGTGACAAACGTAAAATCACCTCATTCAATGGAGAAAGTACCATAGGAAGTGTTTCGTTTGAAAGCGGTGAAAGCATTCAAACTGCCGGAGTTTTTGTAGCAGTTGGAGTGGCATCTTCCAGTGATTTAGCGAAAAAGCTTGGTGCAGAAGTTAACGGAAATAACATTGTAGTAAACGAAAACATGGAAACAAATATACCAGGTATGTTTGCGGCAGGCGACTGCACTGGTGGGCTGTTACAGGTTGCAAAAGCTGTTTATGAGGGTGCAAAAGCAGGTACTAGTGCTATCAAATACATTCGCAGTTTATAGGGTTAACTTCAACTTTATTCCAAAACATTAACTAAATCTGACCAGTTATTTATACCATATGTATATTTTACTTCCGTTTATACCGACTTATCTACACAAAACCGGCAAGTGTCAATTTTTCCATTAATTCCACCCTGTATATCAGAGGTAAGCAAATCGCTAAATGAAAGTTCTATAATGTAGTCCTTATTTTATGAAACAAAAACTCCATAGCCACAGCTATGGAGTTTTTGTTCGTGCATGCTTATGTAATTTTCTTTTTGTAAACTGCTTATTGTTTTATACCCCTCAAAAGAGTTTTCGTTTCATCAGGCACACGATAAGACTCGATTGCCTTTTGGATAGCCTTATTATAAGTAAACTTATCAATCTGATTTTGGGATTGCAGGTATTTTATTGTAACCCCACTACATTTTACAACACCGACCGACAAACCCCAAGCCACTGCCATTTTGACATAATATCCATCGTGGTGAATGTTATCGTAAATCTTTAGAACCCTGTCAATATATTCGTCATTTATGTAAAAACAAAGTAGCATAACTGATGCAAAACGAAGGTTATATTCCCTATCTGACGAAAGATAACCGCAAATAAACTCAAACATTTTTTCTGGGTTTTTCTTTGTAATTTTAAGCCCTGTGCAAAAGCTATCGCAAACTGCCCAGTTATCAATTTTAGGAATAAAATTAGTCGTAAACTTTATGACTTCATCAATATCAGTTTTGACTAATCCTATAACCAACCCTTGCAACATTACCTCTTCATATAAGTTATCCCCTGCAATGGATAAAAATTCACGCCAATTTCCCTTTACTATTTCCTTGGCGGTTGCTTGAATCTGTGGCAACCTTACCCCTAAAATATTCTCTTTATTTGGCACTAATCGAGAGTGAAAGTCGCGGTATTTTTTATCTGAAATCTCTTTTAAATGAGCGAGAAGTATAGCATAACTTTCGTTGTCCCAATGTTCAATCGTAAAACTCATTACAAAATCTCCAATCGTACTCCAATTTTTTGCATATCTTCAAAGAAGTTAGGGTAGGATTTTTCCACACACTCTGCACCCTCAATAATCACAGGATACTCACCACAAGTTGCAAAAATCGCAAGGCTCATGGCAATTCTGTGGTCATTGTGAGCAAAAACAGTAACCTCTTCATTCATTTTATTTCTTCCGCAAACCGCTATACTATCTGCGGTTGAAGATATCGTTACCCCAAGTTTTTTGAGCTCAGTTTCCATTGCGCAAATGCGATCTGACTCCTTGATGCGAAGTCTTGCGGCATTATATATGGTAGATTTGCCCTTTGAGAATGCACATAGCACTGTCAAAATTGGTCCTAAATCAGGACAGTTTGACAAGTCAATGTCACTCGCAGTAAGTTCACTTTGTTTGATACAATAACTATCGTCAAACACAACAATATCTGAGTTAAAAGATGACAGTATATCGACAATCTGCTTGTCGCCTTGTTTTGAATCTATTCGCATATCTGCAATCGTTAGCTCCCCTTTGATAGCCGACATTATTGCAAAAAATGCCATTTGTGAATAGTCACCCTCCACTTTATAGTCGGTGGCTTTATACTGTTGATTTCCATTCAAAGCGATTGTGTAGTCATCAACAAAATGAGCATTTACTCCAAAATCGGCCATTGTTTGTAGGGTTAAATCCACATAAGAACGTGACTCAAACGGTGGCTTGATTTTAATAATAGAATTCCCATCAAGCATTGGAAGTGCAAGTAACAGCCCCGTAATAAACTGGGAACTGATATCTCCACAAAGTTCGTATTCCCCTGCTTTTAAAGCACCGTCTATCGTTATTTTATCGTCCGATTGTTCAAATAAAAGCCCCTGTTTTCTAAAGATTTCTTCATAGACAGATTGTGGACGAGAAAGAAGCCTACCCTGTCCTAAAAATCTAATTTTTTTATTACAAAGCGAGAAAATGGGAATGAAAAACCTAAGCGTTGACCCAGACTCATTGCAGTCGATAACAAGAGAGGTATTGGCTTTTATCTTGCCAATACCCTCAATATCTATATAGTTATCATGTTCAATTATTTTTGCACCAAGTGCCCTCATTCCACCAATCGTGGCTACAATATCCTTTGAGTAAGAAACATTGTCAATTTGACTAAAACCCTCTGATAAGCAAGCACAGATGATTGCTCTGTGGCAAATACTCTTTGAAGGTGGAACGGTGATGCAGGATGAAACGTTAGAAGGGTAAATTTTAACTCGCATGATAGATAACCACCTTTCAAAATATGAGATGTTCAACGCATATTAATGATTTTATAATCTGTGAAATGTAGGTGCAGGCTTAGCCCTGCTACATACCCCTGCCAATTACCTTCGCAATTGCTTTTCCCTTTTCAATCAAAGACTTGAATTTCTCTGGTAGTAGTGATTGTGCTCCATCAGACCACGCACATTCTGGATTGTTATGCACTTCTAAAATAAGACCATCACAGCCAGCAGCAATGGCTGCCAAACTCATTGATTCAACCAATCTCCAGTTGCCTGTGGCATGAGATGGGTCAATAATAATTGGCAAATGGCTCTTTTGCTTGATAATCGGAATAACGCTCAAATCAAGTGTATTTCTTGTGTATTTCTCAAAAGTTCTAATGCCACGTTCGCAAAGAATTACATTTTCATTTCCGCCAGCCATAATATATTCAGCAGACATAATCCACTCTTCAATTGTATTTGCAAGTCCACGTTTGAGTAAAATTGGTTTTGTAACCTTGCCCAATGCTTTAAGCAAATCAAAGTTTTGCATATTTCTTGCACCAACTTGGATCAAGTCGACATGCTCTTCAAATTCATCCAGTTTGTCAGTGCTCATAATCTCACTCACAATAGGAAGTCCATATGCTTTTCTCGCTTCGATCATCCATTCAATGCCTGTAGTTCCCATGCCTTGGAACGCATATGGCGAAGTTCTAGGCTTGTATGCGCCACCACGCAACATGATACCCCCAGCATCTTTGACTTCTTTTGCAATTTCAAAGGTAATTTCTTTGCTCTCAATAGAACAAGGTCCACCGATTACAACAATATTTTCGTTACCTCCAACTTTTATACCAGAAACATCAACAATAGTATCTGCTGGATGAAATGTTCGGTTCGCCTTTTTATAAGGAGCAGCAACCCTTTGCACACTCTCAACCATAGGATTTGCCGCAATATATTTATCATCTAAAACAGAGGTATCTCCAACCACTCCAAAAACGTTATAGTTTGTACCCTCAATCATAATTACGCTTAGTCCCTTTTTCTCAATACTCGAAATAATTTTATCAACCTCACCTTGTGGGGCGTTTTTTCTCATTGTAATAATCATATCGTTGGAGCATGATTCTCCACTCATGTCACGCAATAACACAACATGAATAGATGCATACTATGCCCGCGCACCTACTTTCTTATTCAAACTCTATTTTTAAAATTCTATCGTACTTGCATATCTGCAAATTAATTTGTCTGATGGAATAGTTGTTCCAATTCACACAAGGCTTCTTCTATAGTAGTGTCATTGCAAATTGTAAAATCACTTGAATTTATATAGCTTTGACACCGTTCTTGATACAGTTTCGCTATCTGTTCACTGCTATTTGATAATGGTCTTCCGTTGCCGATAAGCAGCTTTTCAATCGGTCGGTCGATAAATGCAATCACACCATTTTGCTGTAAGTTTAAAATGTTCACGTTATTTTTAATCACACCACCACCTGTAGATATGACGAGTGAATTTTTCTTAGCAAATTCTGAAGTAACTTCTAATTCAAGTTGCCTAAAATAGTCTTCTCCTTTTTGCTTAAAAATTTCCTCAATTGTCATTTTACTGCGATTTGTTATGATAGTATCTATGTCAACAAATTCTCGATTTAAGATGCAAGCTATTTTTTCACCTAGTATAGTTTTACCACAACTAGGCATACCAATTAGCACTAAATTGCTAAGACTAGCCTTAATCTCATCATAGATTTTATTAATTTCATCATTGTTAATTTTAGTATCCAAGAAATATTCTACTGCAAATTTTGCTTGCGCCACTAGCATAAGCAATCCGTTTGCATATTTCACACCGAGTGTCTTTGCCTGTTGCAAAAGCCTTGTATTTAGCGGATTATAGATGACATCAACCACTGCGTCTAGGTTTGAGAATTTACTCAAATCTATTGGCTGTTCATCGTTACGTGGATACATTCCCTTAGGGCTTGCGTTTATGATAACTTCAATGTCATTGCGATTTATTGCTTCATCGTAGGATAGTGTTCCCTCTGACTTTGTACGACTTGCAATGATAATTTCTTTTGCATTTTGGCTTTTGGCAACGGCTACAACGGTCTTGCAAGTGCCACCGTTACCCATAATTAAAACCACTTTATCGCTTAAACTTATTGCATTCTGATGAAGTGTATACAAAAAACCTGCAAAGTCAGTATTGTAGCCGTAAAGCTTTCCTTTTTTATTGACAATGGTGTTGACAGCACCAATATTTTTGGCGTTTTCGTCAATGAAATCAAGGTATGGAATTACAGTTTGTTTGTATGGAATAGTCACGTTGATTGCACGAAATTCACGCTTTTGCATAAAGCAATCAATCTCATTTTCGGGGATTTCAATCAAGTCATAGCGGTAATCTGTTAGCTTTTCATGAATTATCTTTGAAAAGCTGTGAGAAAGTTTTTCACCGATTAACCCATATGGATATAAAGTTGCTCTGTCTACATCCATAGATAACCATACCTCTCGCAGAACAAATCAAGCAAACCAATTGCTGCCATTGAATCAACCACAACCCTTGCCCTATGAATAATTGCAGGGTCGTGCCTGCCATTTATCTTTAAAACTTCATTTTTTCCACTCTCAATATTCACGGTTTCCTGCTCCTTATAGATAGAAGGAGTAGGTTTTATCGCAGTTTTAAATACAATTGGCATTGCGTTTGAAATGCCACCATTGATGCCCCCGTTATTGTTGGTTTTCGTTTTTATATCGCCATTTTGCATATAAAAGCTATCGTTAGCTTGGCTCCCTTTTAGTTTAGTAATATCAAAACCTAATCCAAATTCAACGCCCTTAACCCCTGGTACACTAAACAAAAGTTGTGAAAGTCTACTTTCAATGGAATTGAAAAACGGCTCACCAATTCCTGCTGGCATATTTAAAATCACTGTTTCTAATACACCACCAACCGAGTCGCCCTCACTTGCAGCATTTTCTATCGCAAGAGTCATATTATCCCCTGCAATTTTGTCTATAACAGGAAAATAGCTATCATTTAGAAGGTCAACTTGACGTTCAAGCATAGTCGGATCACTAGAAAAGCCACCATCTACAATAGAATTTAGCATCTTAATATGCGTTCCAATTGAAATGTTGTGGGATAGTAAAATTTGAGTAGCAATTGCACCTGCAACTACAATTGGTGCAGTTAACCTTCCCGAAAAATGTCCCCCACCACGGTAATCTTGGCTACCAAGATATTTTTCGTTTGCAGTAAAATCAGCGTGTGATGGACGGAGAAGTAACTTTGTCGCTTCATAATCAGAACTATTTTGAGCATTATTTTCAATAATTACACAAAGAGGTGTGCCTGTGGTTTGTCCGTTAAAAAAGCCACTTACAATTTTAAACTCGTCAGCTTCAACCCGACTTGTAGAAATTTTGCCTTTCGGCTTTCTTTTATCAAGCTGTTTTGCAATGAACTCTAAATCCAGTTCAATTCCGGGCGCTATTCCGTTAATCACAACACCGATTGCATCAGAATGTGATTCGCCAAACAGGCAAATTTGAAAACTATCTCCAATTATACTTTTCACAGGCAGAGTTTCCCCTTTCACTCACGATAATAGCCCAATTTTACGTTGCTATATATAGTTTTTTAATTCTTCTTTATCAATTTCACAAAGCACTGCTTTGCCAATTTCTTTGACTTTAACAATTGTAATTTTATTGCCATTTGACTTTTTATCCCTTGTCATAACGTCATACAGATTGTTCTTATCATAGTCTATGTTGCCCTTAATCGAAAGCCTATCATATAGTTTCATTAAGCTTTTTCTTATTGTTTCATCTTCTATCATTGGTAGCATTCCGATTGCTACTGCCTCTCCATGAAGAAGTCCAGACAGACCATATAAACTTTCAACACCATGTCCGATTGTATGCCCAAAGTTCAATATTTGACGAAGATTTTGTTCCTTTTCATCCTGCTCGACCACATCTTTTTTGACAAGCAACGAACGGTAGATTATATCATCTATGCTAAGCTCATTCTCGCCACAAAACAGCTCGTACAGAACTTTATCGTAAATAAGTCCTGCCTTTACAGCCTCAATCAGACCGTTGTTAAAATGACGTTTTGGAAGTGTTTTAAGTGTATCGTGGTCAATGATAACGACACTTGGCTGATAAAATGCACCGATGATGTTTTTTACTCCGTTTAGGTTGATTGCAACCTTTCCACCGATGCTACTATCAATTTGAGAAAGCGTTGTTGTGGGAATGTTGCAAAACTCAATTCCTCGCATATAAGACGCGGCAACAAATCCTGCTAAATCTCCCATAACGCCACCACCAACAGCAATAATCAAGTCTTTTCTTGAAAAGTTGAACTCCAAAAGTTTTGAACAAAGAAATTCAAAAGTGCTGAAACTTTTCGCACACTCACCCTGTTTTACAGTTTCGACAAAGCCGTATTTACATTGCAACAAAAGTCTTTTTACATACTGTGTTGGAACGCCGTCATCAGTGATAATAAGCACTTTTCTATCTAAATTGATATAGTCGCAAACGTGATCTAACGCACCACGTTCAAGGATAATATCATAGCTTTTTTCTTTCAACGAAACGTGAAGTTCCAAGGAAATTCCCCCTATTTTGCATAAACTCCGAGCAGTTTGAGCTCCTTGCAGTTTTCTTTGAGCTTACAAAGCATCTCTTTTGCCTCATCACTTTGGCTATCGCCAACAAGTTCAACGTAGAAATAATATTGCCACGGAACATTGCGAAGTGACTTTGATTTTATGCTTTCCATATTAAATCCATAATTTCCGATAATTTGCATCACATTTGCAAGTTCTCCTGTGCTGTGTTCCAATGTGAAAAGAAGATTAAATCGATTTCCTGTCGTTTTCAATTCTTTTAAAATTACAATAAATCTTGTTGTATTCTCAGCACTTGTATTGATGTCCTTTGCTAACACGTCAAGAGAATAAATTTCAGCAGTTTCACTTGACGCCACAGCCGCTTTTGATTTATCGTTACACTGTGAAATATATTTTGAGGCGAGTGCAGTATTGGGGTATGGAATAAGCTCATAGCTGTGTTTGTCAAAAAAATCGCCACATTGACTAAGTGCTTGATGATGGGAATAAACCTGTTTGATATCCGACAGTTTTGCGCCCTTTGCCCCTAGGAGATTGTGGTTTATCTTTAAATCGTAAATTTCATTGATGTGACAATCGTATTTGTATAAAAGGTCAAACACTTCGCCCACTTCACCTGTAAATGAGTTTTCAAACGGAATTATTCCACAGGCAATCTCACCTGATAGTACCGCCTTGAAAACTTCTTCAAATGTGGCAAAAGACTTGGTGTTTGCTTGTTTAAAGATGCGTACCAGTGCAATATGGGAAAAAGCCCCCTCTGTGCCTTGGAAACCTACAGTTTGGCTGTTAGAAAGCTTTCGTTGATACTGCTTTGAAAGTTCCATTGTATATTTGATAAAATCCTCATAGTAGGGTTTATAGCTGTCATTTTTTATATAAGCAAGGTTTTTTGCAATAACAAGCTGTTCCCTTGACCAATCAAGCACAGGCATATTATTCTGCATTTTATAGCTGATTACCTGCTGAACGGCTTTCATTCGGTTTTCAAACAGTTCTGCCATTTTCTCATCAATTTGGTTTATTTCTTGTCTAGCGTCCTCGAGAAGCATATTTTTTCCCACCTTGCATCTAGTATAGATTGATTATGTTAATTATACCATAATTATAGACATTGTACAATTATAAATCTCGCCTATATGCTTTCACTAAAGAGGACTTTATATAGGGAAAACGTCTTATTTGAGGGTTAGTTTATAACTTTTATCTATAAGCTCAAAAAGTATATTTTCATCATAACACTGTAAAAGCTTTATGGTATTCCAGTGTTGCTTATTCATATGATAGGCTGGAACAACAAAGGGATAAACCTGTCTGAAAAAATCTGATTCTTGTGGCTCACATTTGAGATTTACAAATACTTCTTGTCCATGGTTAATAATAAAAACAAATAATTTTTTGTTTTTATTATGCCTTATAAGGACGGTTTCATCATGGAATGGGTTGTCAATATAGGTGTCTGGATAACTCTTGCAATATGAAATTAAATCTACTCTATTCATTTTACTCTCCTATATATGTAAATCGAGTGACAACAACGCCGTTATGCTCTACCTTTTCATTCCACATAGATGCTGGTCTTACCCATACACCAAATTCACCATATAACGCACGATAAACCACCATATCTTCAAGGGTTTCGCTATGCCTTGCTATATGTAAAACTTCGTATTCATTCCCTTTAAAGTGCTTGTATTTTCCAAGTTTGATTGTGTTTTTCATTGCTACACTCCTTTTGTTATGTGATTTAGTAATATTTATCCTTTGAAATATTATACCATTATAAAAAGCAAAGATAAACTACTTTTTACAGCCAAAAAAATACATCTCAGTTGCCTTTATGAACAAGATAGAAAAAATCTCTTGTACTGTCTTACTTCTTGACATACACTATGGTTGTAGCTACAAAACAACAAGGCGGTGGTTAAATATGAAAATTACAATTAACGAAAACAGTAGCCTGTCAGACACGGAAATCATTATTAACTGTAAAAGTGCAGACGAGAATGTGTTAAAAATCATCGCAAGCCTCCGAGTGTATGAGCACAAACTGACAGGCACAAAGGACAACAAAACCTATATCATTGATTCAGACAAAGTTCTTTACTGTGATACGGTAGATAAAAAGACTTTTATCTATACCCAAAATGAAGTTTACGAAACTCAACTTAGGCTTTATGAACTTGAAGAAAAACTTTCTTCTAACGACTTTTTTAGGGCATCAAAGTCAACTGTAATAAACCTTGCAAAAATTAAGTCATTCATGCCGGATTTTGGTGGACGTTTAGAAGTTACACTAGATAACGGCGAAAGGTTAAACATATCAAGACAATACGTCCCATACATCAAACAAAAACTATCTTTATAAGAAAAGGTGATATCATGAGTAAATTAGGACATTTTTTTAAATCTGTAATTTGCATTAAAATAGCCGCTTGTATTAGTTTTACAGCATCATTAATTATCGCATTATTAATCAGCTTCTTTTTGGAACACAAAACAATTGAACTAGCTATGCTTTGGCAACTACTTATTATTTCCTTAGCGGGTTCCATTATTCAATGGTTTGCGTTTAGCGAAGATGTAATCAAACGGTTAAAATATGTTTACAGAAACGTTATCTTCATTGTTCCCTTCTTTGCTGTGCTAAGTGGTGCGGCTTACCTTTGGAAGTGGTTTGACACCACTCAACTATCCTACTGGGTAGTGTTCATGGGTGCTTTCATCCTAGCCTATATTGGACTTTCTATCGGATTCTTAATTTACTTTAGGTTGACGGGGCAAAAATACAACGAGAAATTGGAAGAATACAAGGCGAGTAAATAAATTAAAATGCACACCAATGGTGTGCATTTTAATTTGTTACTTCATCACTATTATATAAAATTTATTACTCTTACTTAATTTTCTACTTTATTTAGCTATTAACGTCATTATAGCCCCCTATCTTATGCGCACTTTAAACAATTTTTAAGCAATTAAATGGAATATATGACCAAATTTTTTAAAAATACTTTTCCTGTAATGATTTGTTTGGTATAATGTTTTAGCAGTTGGGAAAGAGGATGATACAGATAAAACAATTACTAACCTATTCGAAAGGAAAAAATATATATGCATACAAAAAAACAAGGCAGAGCAAAGATGCTTATATCCTTATCCAAGGGATACCGATGGCTAATTTTCATATCTGCTATTACAACGATATTGGCAATACTTTTTAACTATTTAATGCCACAGGTAATAAGATTTACCATTGACTCAGTTTTAGGTGATGTGCCCTTTAATTTGCCACCAATTATGATGAATTGGATTGAATTGACGGGAGGACGTGAGTATCTTCGTTCAAACCTGTTAATCTGCGCATTAGGAGGAATGATTTTTGCAATTCTTTCTGGTATATTTAGCTATTTTTCCAGAATGGCAATGGCAAAATCATCTGAGGGAATGATTACAAAGCTACGTAATAATCTATATTCACACACACAACATTTACCATATAGTTGGCACGTAAAAAACCAGACTGGCGATACTATTCAACGTTGTACGTCAGACGTTGACGTTATCAAAGGTTTTTTATCTGGTCAGCTTTTGGAAATGGTTAGAATTGTACTTTTAATTGCAATTTCACTAATTCTTATGTTTGCTATGAATGTAAAGCTTTCACTTATAGCCCTTGGTTTCATCCCTATAGTTTTGGGATATTCAGGAATTTTTTACGCAAAAATTTCTAAGCGATTTCAAGCTGCCGACGAGGCCGAGGGTGACCTTTCTTCCATGGTACAAGAAAACTTTACCGGAGTGCGTGTTGTACGTGCATTCGGCAGGCAAGCATATGAAATTGAACGGTTTGACAAAAAGAATAACTTTTTTTCGTCGCTTTGGATTAAGCTTTCATATTTGCTAAGTTTATATTGGGGCATTGGAGACTTAGTTTCAAGTTTGCAAGTTATGGTCATCATTGTATTTGGTATTGTTGAGGCAGTAGGCGGTGCTATTACCGTTGGTGAGTTTATGCTGTTTATCGTTTACAACTCTATGCTTGTTTGGCCTGTTAGAAGCTTAGGCAGAATTTTGTCTGAAATGAGTAAAACTGGTGTTTCTCTTACTCGTGTAAGCGAAATATTAAATGAAGAGGAAGAACATGATAACCACGATGCAATTGAACCTGCTATGGACGGTGATATTGTGTTTGATAACGTTTCATTTGATTACAGCGGTCTAAAGCCTGTTTTAAAAGACATTGACTTTACAGTAAAAGCAGGATCTACCTTTGGTATTTTAGGCGGCACAGGTTCTGGAAAATCAACGCTAATGTATTTGATTGACAGGCTTTACGACCTACCCGAAAACTCTGGAAAAATTACAATTAACGGAGTAGATATAAAGAACATAAAACTTGATCATTTAAGAAAAAATGTAGGTTTTGTGTTGCAAGAACCATTTTTATTTTCTAAGACTATCAAAGAAAATATCGGTATTGCAGGCGAGAGTGAAGATATACATCAAATTAGATATTCTGCATCAGTTGCAGCTGTTGATAAGTCAATAACTGAGTTTTCACAAGGTTATGACACAATTGTAGGCGAACGCGGTGTAACCCTATCTGGTGGACAAAAACAAAGGGTTGCTATCGCTAGAATGC
>JBAQWI010000044.1:0-3219 GCA_049298835.1 Oscillospiraceae bacterium | reverse complement strand
CTGCTGGACTTACTGTTATCGCATTACTTGGCGCATTCATGAGCGAAGTAAATACTGCGGCTGTTGAGCTTGGGGTAGAAGGGTTAACTGGATTTGACATTATGAACCCAGTTGTATTCTTTGGACTTTTGGTAGGTGCTGCAATTCCTGCTGTATTCTCTGCAATGTTAATGCTTGGTGTTGACAAAAATGCACAGAGAATGGTTGGAGAAATCCATAGACAATTTAATGAAATAGACGGGCTAAAAGAGGGTAGAGAAGGCGTTGTTCCCGAATATGATAAGTGTATTGAAATTGCTACAAATGGCGCAATTAAAGAACTTATCCCAGCTGGACTTTTTGTAATTCTGGCTACACTAGCAGTTGGATTTATTGGTGGCGTAAGTGCAATCGGTGGTTTCCTAACCGGTAATATAGTCAGCGGATTACTACTTGCATTGTTTATGTCAAATGCAGGCGGACTTTGGGATAACTCCAAGAAATACATAGAGTCAGGTAACAATGGTGGCAAGGGCTCAGATGCCCATAAAGCTGCAGTTATCGGAGATACTGTAGGAGATCCATTTAAAGATACCGCTGGTCCATCTATTAATACACAAATTACCGTTGTATCATTGGTTGCTTCCATAATGGCAGCATTGTTTCTTGCTTACTCATTATTTTAATTTAGAATTAATACTAAAACAAGTAAAAATCCTATGCAAGCAATACGCTTGTATAGGATTTTTTTATATTATAGTTTGCAATAAGAAACAAGGGTAGTTTGGTAAAGCCTAAAAACCGAGCATTATTCACTTAAACCTAATAACTTGTCATGTGTCTGCGCAATTTTGTACCAGGTAATTGGACCGACAACCCCTGTTGGGTTTAGTCCGTAATTTTCCTGAAATGCCTTTACAGCTTGTTGGGTCTTGTCACCAAAATAGCCCGTAACTTCTGTCTTTGGAACAGCTGGATTAAACTTTGCAATGACGTTAAGATATGTTTGCAGGTCTTGCACATTCCTATCCTCCATCCCTTTTTTTAGGATATATCCAGGATAAAATTCAGCACGAGTACCCTCATAACCTAGTGGCAGATTTGCAAGCAGTCCATTATAAATTTCTTGCAATTTGTACCTTGTAGATCTTCCAACAATTCCATCTTGCTTTAACCCATAGAATTTTTGGAATTGGAGTACAGCATCTGTGGTTTTCGGCCCGTAAATTCCGTCAATAGCTATAAGGGGAATAGCTTGATTAAAATATCCAACTACGTTTAAATAATATTGGGTTACACTAACGGGGTTACCGGTTGAACCTTCTTTTAAAATAGCAGGGTATATGTCTGTCACATCTTCTAATTTTATACCCTCAGAAGATAATTCGGACAGCTTTTTTACATTGTTATATATGTTTTTAATTTTATACCAGGTAGATTTTCCAACAACTCCGTCGGGAGTTAAATCAAAAATGCGTTGAAACTCCGTAACTGCTTTTTGAGTGACTAGACCAAATGTGCCATCTGTAGAGGAGATTGCAGGGATGGATGGAAAGTTCTTTCCAATTCGATTTAGTTGGAGTTGAATAGTACGCACTTCGTTTCCTGTATTACTAAGCCTTAATGGTACTCCAGGGTAGGATTGTTCTATCGATTGTACTGGTGCATTGCTAATAATATTAATGTCATTTCCATAATAGTGCTGGAGTATCTCATATGGCGTAAATCCTTGGTTTGCTAAGTCAACTGTCCCCCATTGAGAAAGCCCATCACAAGTAGAGGTAGTGCCATTACAAAATTGCGTAAAATATGGTTCCACACTTCCTTGTTTGATAACATAGTCATTGAAAATATCATCTACTACTTCACTGACATTTGAAAATATTTCTCTATCTGGAATGTAGGCTTGATCAAATTGCGTTGAATTTGTGATATCAAAATCATATCCTTTACTGCGGTACCACTCTGTATAAATTCTGTTGAGAGTGTATGAAATTTGTGCATAAATATTTGCCCTAATTGAATTGTTAGGCCATGTAGGATAAATCTCACTTGATGCAACGTTTTTTATGTAATCAGCAAATGTGACCTGTAAGTTACTTGCGTTTGTATCTGGTTTTCCTAGATGTACTGAAATATATTCTGGAATATATGGTAAGCTTGATTGTGGCATATGACTCATACTCCTTTCTACAAATCAGATGGTTCAGTTTGAGCTATATCAACCGAGCTCGTTCCATCAGGAGCTGCTGCTAATGGTAAAAGGTCTGCCTTTTGAATGGAAGTGATACCTTGAAAAACTGGAACATCAAAAAAATTCATTTCGACAAACTCTTTATGCTTTATTTTTATATCCACAGTAGTGAATGGATTTGGAGTCCCAGGTACTTCAGAGAGTTGTTTGCTTGGTGTGGGTAACTCGATAACATCTGTAATTCCGTCTTGGTTTGTAACCAACTGACTAATTAGATATCTACCACTTGGGAAGTTTTTGCTCACCTCAACCACTGCGTTTTTAACAGGAAAAGCTCGTCTTGCTGTAAATGTTTTTACTTTCAAGTAGCCTGTTTCTGGATTGGCTTTCTTGTATGATTCATATGATTCCTGAGGTGCTTGAACTAATGCCGTAGAGGGGGCTACAGGTGCGACTACCTGTTGTGTTTGAAAAGAAGAAACAATAGCCGGAATGACAGGTTCATCTACCAGTGGTTTAGGGTTATTACTTCGCTTTTGATAGCGAATCATTTCATCAATATACCTCTGAATTTCTAATTCGGCAGAAATGTTGACTTTATCTGATTTGTCCATATATGTACCTCCAAGTCTGTATGTTAAAAAATCATCCTTATGGCAGTATATGCAGATAAGTCGTAATTTGTATCAAAAATTACAATAAAATAATATTATTTTTAATTACTGCATAAAAATGGCGGAAAAAATACCTTAATTTTAAAAAATATGTTCATAAAAACTTATGGAAATGGCGTGATAAAAATAGTACAATGTAAATAATATTTCCTGAATTTTTCATAAGTTGACAGTGTGTGAGAGCAATGTTGATTTGACGTCGAATTTAGGATATATTATAGATATATAGAGAGAGGGATATAACATGAGCAGCAACATCAAACTAACAAAAAGACTTGCGTTCAAAATTCCATTCAAAATACTGTTAACGATAACAGCTGTAATGGTAACAATGTGTATTACTTTAGGCTTTTTAGTATCAGGAGCTATCAT
>JBAQWI010000043.1:0-7494 GCA_049298835.1 Oscillospiraceae bacterium | reverse complement strand
CTGCTAAACTTTTCATAAACCTTGCACCACCTTATCTAATTTTTATAATCAATTTCAGATTGGTTTTCATTAATAAAGTCCTTAATAAAGGATAAAACCTCATGAGAATTAACAGGCATTCCCTCTAAAATAACTTTAATTTCCCTTGTGTCCATCGTAAAACTTTGCTGATCTATTGCGTATAAATATACAAAGTCAATATCTGGGTTTACGCTTACTAACGATAATATCGTAGCCGCAATATCACCCACTGGCATCATGTCAATATTTTCATAATTGTAATGTGCATTGATTATTGTACCTTTACCTACCTCGCTGTTAATAAAAAAGCTACCGCCCGTCATCACGGCAGACATCTTGAAAAAAGGAACACCTAGCCCAACTTTTCTTGTTGTTCTTGTAGTATAAAAAGGATCTACTACTTGTTCTACCTGTTCTTTTGTCATTCCACAGCCATTATCTTTAATCGAAATAAGCATTGTTTTATCATCCGTATACTTCTTTATAGAAATTTCTATTAGTGTAGATTTTGCCTTAATAGAGTTTTGGACGATATCCAATATATTAAGCGATAATTCTTGCATAGCTTATTTGGAGAATTTAGCAAGGATTTTATCAACATCATCTACTGTTACCTTACCAAAAACCTCATCATTAACTGTTAGTACTGGAGCTAGTCCACAAGCACCTATGCAACGACATGCATCAAGTGAGTAGCGTCCGTCCTCTGTGCATTCGCCACTTTTAATATTAAGAATTCTTGCAAACTTATCAAATACATCTCCTGAACCTTTTACGTAACAAGCTGTACCAAGACAAACACTAATTTTATATTCACCTTTTGGATAAAGTGAAAATTGTGAATAGAATGTTACAACACCATACACCTCTTCAAGTGGAATATTTAGTCCACATGCAATCATTGTTTGAACTTCAATTGGAAGATAGCCATAAATTTCTTGTGCTTTTTGCAGAACTGGCATCAAAGCACCTTTATCGTCACTATGTGCTTTCATAATTTCATTTAATTCATTTTCTTGCTCGCGGGTACCATTAAAAGGTATTAAACCCGTAGTTTTAGCCATGCAAAGACCTCCTTAGATATTTTTAAAAAAGCTATTATGCGGACGGTTGACAAAATATTGACAATGTTCACATATAACTGATATTATACCATTTAATCCATCAAAAAGCTAGTAACCTATATATATAAACTCGCACAAATATTTTAGCTATATTATATAAAAATATTATATTTTTATATAATATTTGCTATTTTTATCCTTTAGGTGATATAATATAACTAAGTAAAATATTTTATAAATTTTATTGGAGGTAAATTTAATGACATTAAATGATATTAAAAATATTCTTGACTGTGAACTTATTTGTGGAAATAGTCGACTTGATATGGAAATCCATAGTGCCTGTGGATCTGATATGATGAGTGACGTTTTAGCATACGTCAAAGACCAATCAATTCTTTTAACAGGTCTTGTCAACTGTCAGGTTGTAAGGACAGCTGATATGATGGATATGCTTTGCATCGTATTTGTTCGTGGGAAAAAGCCCGATGAGGATATGATATCGCTGGCTAATGAAAGAAATATTGCACTTATGTCTACCTCACACCGAATGTTCACTGCCTGCGGACTGCTTTGGGAAAATGGACTGCAGGGAGGAAATATACTTGACTAATACAATTATTTTAAAATACGATATAGATGGTGATGATTTCACACGTGCCGGCGAAGCCTCTGCTGCTGTAAAAAAAACACTAAGACAGTTAGGTGTCAAACCTGAGCTTATTAGAAAAATTGCCATTTCCCTCTATGAGGGTGAAATTAATATGGTAATCCACGCTAACGGTGGCGTGATCGAAGTTTTGATATCAGAAAATAAAGTCGATATGGTGCTTTGTGATACGGGAAAAGGGATTGCAAATATTGAGCTTGCAATGAAAGAGGGCTATTCTACTGCCCCAGATGAAGTGAGGTCACTTGGATTCGGAGCTGGAATGGGGCTCTCAAACATGAAGAAAAATTCTGATGAAATGCGTATTGAATCTACCGTCGACGTGGGAACCACAGTTTTTATGACTGTAAACCTAGTTTAGGTAGACTAAGCTTATCTCCCTTTATGCACAATAAAATATAATCAAGTAGATTTTATTACTTTGGTTGTAACTATATCCTATTTTTCTACATAAGTAATGATTTTGGAGGTGTGAGTTTGAGCCAGTTTTTCCACTCTGTAACCCTTGACAAGGACAAGTGTATGGGTTGCATTAATTGCATTAAAAGATGCCCAACTGAGGCAATTCGTGTTAGACATCAAAAAGCTGAAATTATCACGGAGAGATGTATTGACTGTGGTGAGTGCATAAGAGTATGTCCACATCACGCTAAAAAGGCAATCTATGACAATCTTGATGTACTTAAAAAATTTAAGTATACCATTGCTCTTCCAGCTCCTGCTCTATATGGACAATTTAACAATCTTGATGATGTTGAAATTGTTTTAAATGCCCTGATAGAACTTGGTTTTGATAGTGTTTACGAGGTTGCTAAAGCTGCTGAAATCGTATCAAATGCTACAAGAAAATATATGGCAAGGGAAGATATTGTTAAACCTGTTATAAGTTCTGCTTGTCCTGCTGTTACAAGGCTTATTCGCGTTCGATTCCCAAACTTGATTGAACACATATTGCCACTTAATGCACCTGTTGAGGTTGCCGCTCGACTTGCAAAAGAGGAAGCACATCAAAGAACTGGTCTTGCTTATGAGGACATTGGAGCAATATTCATCTCACCATGTCCTGCTAAAGTTACTGCTTCCAAAATGCCACTTGGCACAAAAAAAAGTGAAGTTTCAGCAGTTGTGGCAATTAGCGACATTTATCCAAAGTTACTCAAACATATGAAAGCTGACGGCAAATTCAACATATCTTCACAAGCTGGGAAAATTGGAGTGGGTTGGGCAACCAGTTCAGGTGAGTCTGCCGCATTGTTAAACGACAACTACCTTGCGGCTGACGGCATTGAAAACGTAATCCGTGTGCTTGAGGATTTAGAGGATGAAAAGTTTGAAAACTTAGATTTTATCGAGCTCAACGCTTGCAACGCTGGTTGTGTTGGTGGTGTTATGACTGTTGAAAACCCATACATAGCAAGAACTAAAATAAAGCGGCTTAGAAAATATCTTCCAATTTCACTCAACCATCCAAATGCTATCAGTAGTGAAATCGAATGGGATACCCCCATAGAATATACCCCCGTTTTAAAGCTTGATGAAGATTTTGCCATCGCAATGGTTAAAATGGCCGAAATGGAAAAAATAGAAGCAGCTCTCCCTGGACTTGACTGTGGATCATGTGGTTCTCCCTCATGTAAAGCTCTTGCAGAGGACGTTGTTCGTGGAAACGCTTCCGTTGACGAATGTATCTACCGTTTTAGAGAAAATATTTCATCGCTAATTGACAACATTCAAAAGTTAGACGGATTTATTCCTGATTATTTAAAAAACGAAAGGGACTAAAACATGACTGCTATAGAAATGGCTCAAAGGCTTGGATTAAAAGTAATTAACATTGGCGAAGGAAAAAAAAGAAATATTGGCGGAGTTTATTGCTGCGATCTTCTTAGTATCGTTATGGGAAGAGCAAAAGAGGATGACGCTTGGATTACTGTTATGGGAAATATAAATTCTATTGCTGTTGCGGTTTTAAGCGATGTAAGCTGTATCATCCTATCTGAAAATATGCAACTTGATATCGACGGTTTGGCTAAGGCAAAAGGACAAGATGTCTGCGTTTTAGCAAGTGAGCTACCCACCTTTGAGATTGCTTTAATGATTAACGAAGTACTACATTCCTAATTTATAATAATTTTAAACTTCGTGCAAAGTTGACTTTGCCAAAGCACATGGTAAATGATATTTTCCCCATAAATTTGGAAAATACTATATTGCGAAAGGTGGTGAGGTTGGCACTTATGAAAATTAGCTATGATTTACATTTGCACTCCTGTCTTTCACCCTGTGGCGATAACGATATGACGCCAAACAATATTGTCAACATGGCTGTTCTTTTAGGACTTGATGCTATCGCTGTGAGCGACCACAATTCAAGTCTTAACCTTCCTGCCATTTTTAATGTTGCCAATGAACATGGGCTTACAGTTGTCCCTGCACTTGAGGTTTGTACAAGCGAGGAGGTTCATCTCCTTTGCATGACATACACACTACAAGGTATCACTGAATTGTCCGATGAATTATATCAGTTCCTTCCAGATTTCAAAAACAATGTAGAGGTATTTGGGCAACAGCTTATAGTTGATGAAAATGACAATATTATTGGGAGCGAAAATCGCCTTTTGATAAATGCACTCACACTAAATATTGATAAGCTGTTGAAAATTATTGCAAAATACGATGGAATCGCTATTCCTGCACATGTTGACAAAACTTCAAACTCAATTATATCAAACTTAGGCTTTATCCCTCCCGATTACAATTTTTCCTGTATTGAAATAAAAAATCCGAAAATCGAGGTTAACTTCGATGGCAAACGAATAATCAATTCTGATGCGCATTATCTTGAACATATTCACGAACCTATTCATTTCCTGGATGTAATGGACAATTCTGCTCGTAGTATTATAAATTATTTAAAGAGTAAATAAATGAAAGGAGCAAAATTTATGAAAACAATTTCAAACTTTATGGTCGATCACAACAAGTTGATAGAGGGAATATATACCTCACGTGTAGATGGGGATATTACCACCTATGACATTAGAATGGCTAAACCAAACAACGGATACTACCTGTCAAATGATTCAATTCATACATTTGAGCATTTATTCGCTACCTATGCACGAAACAGCGAATTTGAGAAATCTATTATTTATGTTGGTCCTATGGGTTGTAGAACTGGCTTTTATTTATTGGTACGTGACCTCTCCCCTGCTAATTCAATTAAACTAGTAAAAGAAAGTATGGATTTTATTGCAAACTACAATGGAAAAATTCCAGGACGGTCTGCGGTTGAATGCGGAAACTACATTGAGCACAGCCTTGAGGGCGCAAACCAAATCGCACAGTCAATGCAAGTTATTTTAAAAGACTGGTCTGTTGAGAAGTTGGTGTATTAAGATGACAAAAAAGGAAACCGTTATAACGGTTTCCTTTTTTCATATCTATTATACTACAAAACTAAATTGCTACTACCTATCCACATTTGGAATATCCGCAGTTACGACAAGATACACAACCACCCTCGTGTTCTAATGGGCTTCCACACTCTGGACAATATTTAAACATCTTTTCATTGGCTGTAGTTTCTACCTTTTTTTCTACAACAGGCTGTTGCGTTTTTACAGGAGTTTTGTCTACCAGTTTAGTGCCTTGTTGCAAGTCATATACCTTTTTAATTACCTTTGCAATTGCATCTGGACAAGAAGTGCATTTTAACCCTGCTTGACGAATAGTAGATGGGCAACGAATGCCCCTTAGCTGATCCAAAATCTCCTCAACAGAAATTCCTGAACGAAGTGCAATCGATACAAGCCTTGCTGTTGACTCAGATTGCGACGGACACCCTCCAGCTTTTCCTGTACTAGTGAAAACTTCACAGATGCCGTTATCGTCATAATTCACAGTTACATATAAGTTTCCACAGCCAATTTTCACCCTCTCAGTCAATCCCATTGTAACCTCCGGGCGTGGACGTGGAGTGATATTTTGTTGTATTGGTGCAACTTCTCCATTATTAACTTTTCCAATGTTTAAAACCTGTGAATCTCTTGAGCCATCACGATAGATTGTAACGCCCTTACAGTCGAGTTTATAGGCAAGCATATAAACTTCGGCAACTTCCTCACGAGTTGCTGAGTTTTGAAAGTTTACAGTTTTTGAAACTGCATTATCGGTTTCAGTTTGAATAGTAGCCTGCATCTTAATATGATACTCTGGTGAGATATCGTGAGAACAAACAAACACCTTTTTTATATCATCGGGTATCTCATGAATATGCGCAAGTGTTCCCTCTTTTGCAATTTTTTTCATCAGATCATCAGAGTAAATTCCACGTTTTTGCAGAGTGTCCTTTAATACCGGACTAACTTCAATCATTTGAGTATTGTCCATGACATTTCTAATAAAAACATATGCAAAAACTGGCTCCACACCTGAGCTGACCCCTGCTAGAATTGAAAGTGTACCTGTAGGCGCAATTGTTGTGATGGTACCGTTTCTTACAGGATTGCCATTTTTGTAGATAGATTGGTCAAACATTGGGAATGCGCCTCGGATTTTCGCAAGTTCTTCACTAGCAAGTCTACCAGCCTTATTTACAACACCCATTACCTTTTTACCAAGCGAAACGCCCTCTTGTGAATTATATGCAATTCCCAAACGCAAAAGCATATCTGCAAAACCCATAATACCCAACCCAATTTTACGAGTTTGTTTTGTCATATGGTCAATTTCTTTGATAGGATAATTGTTTACATCAATTACATTATCAAGAAAATGCACCGCAAGTTTTGCTGTATGCTCAAGCTTTTTGTAGTCTATCTCATACTTTCCGTTTTTTTCTTTTAGCATTTCAACAAGGTTAATTGAGCCAAGATTGCATGACTCATATGGTAAAAGGGGTTGTTCTCCACAAGGGTTTGTGCTCTCAATTTCAGCAAAATCGGGCACAATATTATCACGATTAAGGCGGTCAAGAAAGATAATCCCCGGCTCACCGTTTCGCCACGCATTGTCAACGATTTTTTCAAACACTGTCTTTGCATTAAGAGTTGCCACAACGTCCTTTGTACTAGGATTAATCAAGTCATAATCCTCATTATTTTGTGCTGCTTCCATGAATTTTTCAGTGATACCAACGCTAATGTTAAAATTTGTAATCTCAGTGGAGTCTTTCTTGCAATCTATAAAATCTAAAATATCCGGATGATCAACACGCAAAATGCCCATATTAGCACCACGCCTTGTTCCACCCTGTTTTACCGCCTCAGTAGCCATATTAAAAACCTTCATAAAGCTGACAGGTCCTGAAGCTACGCCACCTGTTGTGTTTACAGTTGCACCTGATGCACGAATTCTTGAGAATGAAAATCCAGTTCCGCCACCCGATTTGTGTATCAATGCAGCTTGCTTTATTGCTTCAAATATGTCCTCCATGGAGTCCTTAATTGGTAGGACAAAACACGCTGAAAGTTGTCCAAGCGGTCTGCCTGCATTCATCAAAGTTGGCGAGTTTGGTAAAAATTCTAAATTTGTCATCATATCATAATACTCTTTTGAAAGAGCACTTATATCTGCATTTTCGTCATATATTGCATCAACCTGCGCAATTGTGTTGGCAACCCGTTCAAATAACGCCTCAACTGTTTCTGTAACATTTCCTTGGTCATCCTTGGCAAGATATCTTTTTTCAAGCACCATTTTTGCATTATCGCTAAGTTTCATTTTAAAGCCTCCATT
>JBAQWI010000042.1:0-2920 GCA_049298835.1 Oscillospiraceae bacterium | reverse complement strand
AGTCGATTCTGCGGCAGTTTATGTAAATGCATCAACCCGCTTTACAGACGGTGAAGAATTTGGATTTGGTGCTGAAATTGGAATATCCACACAAAAGCTACATGCGAGGGGTCCTATGGGACTAGTTGAACTTACAAGTAGTAAATACATCATAGTTGGAAATGGACAGATAAGATAGAGAGGTAGGTGCATACAATATGCCAAGCGAAAAGGATACAGAATTAGAAGCGATTTTGACCGAGATAAACAGCGGCATAAAAAAAGAAAAAAGCTCTAATAATTCGACATCCTCAAAAAAATTAAAAAAACTTGAGGATACTGTTAAAATTGCAGATACATATGAAGATGCCCCAAAACCATCATTTATACAAACGGCAAGAATAATTGAAGAAGTGCCTGAACCTATTGATATCGATAGAAAAAGTAAGCATATTCAAGTTACTGCTGGCGAAAAAATAAGTTTGGAGCAAGAAAAGGATTCTGATGAGGAAAATTCTTCTAAGGAAACGTCTAAAGGCTTTTCAAAGTCTGACCTTAAAAGGGCAAATGGTACTGCAGTTTCAAGACAGCATGAGAGAAAAAAAGCACCGTCAAAGAAACAAAAAAAGATTGCATTATTTGGTGTTATCATAGCATTTTTGGTTGTTGTGGGCGCTGTGTCTACAATTTGGTCTGCTATTAAGTTGACCAATAATATTGTAAATGAGACTTCGTTAAAAGAAGAACTTGCAAGGGCAATTTTTCCGTTAGTTATCGTTGATATTCCAGAGTTTGAAACTGCTGTAAAGCTTGATAACTCTGCAATCATTGCTTCATCAATATGGGAATTTATCATTCATGAAGAAGACAAATCTAAGTTTAAAAAAGATGATTTAGGCTCAATCTATGTGCCAGATGTTGATATTGAAAAATATATTAGGCGCCTTTATGGTAGCGAAGTAAAAATCTTGCATCAATCAGTTGATGATTCTAGCGTGCAGATGACGTACAACGCCGAAAGCAAGTATTACGTTATAGAATCAACACCTAAATTTTTACCATATACACCTCGTGTTGACAAGATTATTAAGACAAGTGATATATTGACGTTAAGGGTTAGTTATATTTTGCCAGACGCAATGTGGAACTTAAGGTCGGATAAAAAAGATGAGACTGTTGACAAGGTGATGGAATATAAACTCAAAAAAAGTGGCAATGCATATCAAATGCTTTCAGTAAAATTAATTGAGGTTACAACCCGTATCGAAAATAGTGCTGAAAAAAATATTGATGAATCGCTACAACAGGAGCAGGCTCAAGCAGATGAGGTATCTAGCGAAATACCAGTAACCCCTACCACACCTGTTGAGGCTTCCCCAAAAACTAAATAGCATAAAAATGAATGAAATCCATAACATAAGTACAAGAGTTGTTTCTTTAGAACAACTTTGCTGGTGAAATGGGTGCAGCAAATGTATCTTTTAGGTATCACGCTGCGGAATGGAGAAATTATAATGAAAAATCCAATTGTAACAATTGAAATGGACAACAAGGATATTATCAAGGTTGAGCTTTATCCTGAAATTGCACCAAACACAGTTAGAAACTTTATATCTTTAGTTGAAAGCGGATTTTATGATGGAACAATCTTTCATCGTGTAATTCCAGGTTTTATGATTCAAGGTGGCGATCCAACAGGTACAGGAATGGGTGGACCAGATTACGCAATTAAAGGCGAGTTTACTGGTAACGGCTTTCAAAATGACTTGAAACATACCAAAGGTGTGCTTTCGATGGCTCGCTCACAACACAGGGATAGTGCTGGCTCACAGTTTTTCCTTATGGTAGCTAATTCACCACATCTTGATGGTCAATATGCTGGTTTTGGAATGGTTATCGAGGGCATTGAAAATGCTGATAAGATAGTTGCAGTGGTAACTGATCATGCAGACAAACCAGTTCAAGAGCAAAAAATGCATAGAGTAACAGTTGAAACTTTTGGCGAAGAATACGCTGCCCCTGATAAGAAATAATTAATCAATTGAAAAAACTCCACCTCAAAAAACGAGGTGGAGTTTTTGTTATGATTGTTATTTGCAAAGCAAATATTAACGGTTCAAAAGGCAGTGCGAAATTTGACTACGTCAAAACCGCACATTGCCGATTATATCAACGCTTACGCTTATGATATAATAACTGCCCTTGAGCCAATTTGTTGATAGGCATTCATAAAAGTTGATCGCTTGTAAGCTACATTTCCACGAAGTGGATCTGCAAGATAGAAAAAAGTATCGTCATATCCAAAAAGCACAACACAATGCAAATTTAAGAAAGGAATGTGCTTATCACCGTTTTCGTTAATTATCCATGCATTGGGTGCAAATGTAAAAGCATTACCCATAGAAAGAGTTCCCCAAGTGATAATTGGGTTTCCAGCATCTAGCTGTGCAATCAAACCTTGTTCGTCAGTTCCTGTGATATCAGAGGCGATAAGAGCACTCCCTTGTTCTTGAAGAAATACGTTACCCGCCTCAACAATAGGGCTGGCAAAGCAGTAGTAGGCATTTGAGTTGCTTCGTGGATTTCCTGCGAAGTAGTAGTTAGGATCTCCTCCTGCACGGTCATCATTTTTTCCAGTTGCATAAAACGGAAATTGGGGAAGATAGTGGTCTGCTAAATATGTTTTGCTAGCATTCAGCCCTTTGTAGTTTAAAAGTGTTGCAAGAGCAGTTATCTCACAACCGTTTGGTAACTCTGGATTTTGTAGTATAGCGCTAACTCCAAGGTTTACAATTGCCTCTGGCAGAAGGGAATTATACTCATTTTGTTCGGCAAGGGCAGCGTTTGCCTGTGCCCTAATCATCCATGAAATTCTAGCTCTTTCTGCTTTTTCAGCAGCAGCTTTTGCCTTTTCAGCAGCAATTACTTCTTTGCGTAAAGC
>JBAQWI010000041.1:0-2785 GCA_049298835.1 Oscillospiraceae bacterium | reverse complement strand
CTAATGTACCTGTCCATTTTTTTCTAAACATAGTGCATGCACCACCATGACTTACAGCTAATATATTTTGATGATCTTCTTTCTCCATCAATTCAGTTAATGTCTGAACCATACGATTTTGCACTTCTAAATCAGATTCCCCATTATAATGTGTAAAGAAGTCACCGTAGGTACCCTGATCTGAGAGAACCTTAGGATTCAAATCCTCACTTTCTCCTTCAAATGTGCCAAAGTTCCATTCTTTTAATCCTTTTAAACGTTCATACGGCATGTCCGTGACTAACTCTAAAGTATCCACTGCTCTTTCTTGCGTTGATGAATAGGCATAGTCAAACGCAATACCGTTATTTTCAAAATATTGTTTCGCAATTTGTGCTTGTTTAATTCCAACTTCTGTTAATGGCGAGTCGCTTGCACCTTGAATCATTCTTCGGATGTTAAAAAGTGTTTGTCCATGTCTCATTAAATACAATTTTTTTGCCATTTGACTTCTCCTAAAATATTATTTTTTATATGTTTTTTAGATTAAAGTACCGTCATAATAAAACGAAGAATATTTGCTTTGTCTATTCGAGATAATCATACGGCGCTAGAAGTTAAATATCAATTACCTATATCGAATGCTTAGATATACCTAAAAAGCATAGGAAGGAACGGATGGAATTTAGACTATTACGTTATTTTTGATTATGGTATCTAAAATGGTTATTTCCTATTGCGGAAATAAAGTATCGTAAATTTATAATTAATGAACTTGATAAGACTTTTGCGACTCCGATTACATTTTAAGCTATGTTTTGCTTTTGGCGCTGTTAAAAATTAATTACCGTTCCAATGATAGATTAGTTGCACAACGCCAGAAGAGAACGTTCTGGCATTAACCATTTTTAAATTAAGTCTCTGTTTTATATCCATAAACAACGGTTTTCCTTCCCCCAAAATAACAGGGTGGATAGATAACCTAAATTCATCCACAAGTCCTAAATTTATAAAAGTTGTAATCAGACTTGATCCTCCATAAAGCCAAATGTCTTTACCAGGCTTATTCTTCAATTTATTTATTTCCTCAACAATATTGTCATTTATAAATATTGCTTGAGCATCAGCAGCTTTTTGTGTTCTGGAAAACACATATTTTTCTTTACTATGAACCAATTTCCAAATATCTTTTTCGGTATCAGAGTCTTCGGTTTTTGGAATATATTGTCCCCATACATCGTAACTTTTTCTACCATATAAAATAGTGTCAATTTCATTCAAGAAATTAGTGAACCCCATATCAGTGTCCATAATGCACCAATCAACTTCTCCATTTTTGCCTTCAATAAAACCATCTAAAGTAACGGCTAAATCTAAAATTATTCTTCTCTGTTTTACGTTCTTGGACATAACACTTCCTCCTTTTTATATTGTTCCTTGAAAAAATTTATCGGAAAGAGTTTTGATATCACCCGCACTTTTTCGTTCTGATTCGGAATCGCAGCCTGAATATGATGTACATCAACGAAATTCTAAACCACTACTGATGCAAATCCATTTTCCAGATTACCGAAAAAATAACCCGCCACTATTTGTGGAAGGTTCCGTTTTCACTTGCCTTTCTTTCTGCATCTGTATCTGCAGGTTTCTTTCTGTTCATGGAAGAACCAATGCCGACGTATGCAGCCCCCAACACGATAAACGTTGTATTTTTATCTGCTATCCCCAACAAAATAAAACAAGCGGCGGCAAAGAACCAAAGCTTTTTAGCCGTATCTCTTTTCATCAAACCCCACCTTTCCATTACGCCTATTATACACCTTAACAATTTATACCACTTCAAACTATGCTAATATGAATAGTTTGAGGCTTCCTCTTGAATATTGCGGATGACTATAACCCCTCCTGTAATAAGTCTTTATACAGGAATTACTGACGCATTTATTCAAAAGGATTCATAATGACAAATAAAAAAGGGAATTAATGTTAAAATAATGAAGTGATTGAAATCAATTGAAGAACTGGAGAATCGATACTTTTAATAAAATACTATGAATGATTCACTCGAGGTGGGAAATGTGGAAACATTGATTTATAATCTTTTAGCATACATAAACAATTCTCTTGATAAGGATATTAACTACCACATAGCGAAGACGTTGCTCGAAAATTTTCATAAGATTGAGGGATTTTCATTAGAAACAGCAGCAGATGTATGTAATGTAGCTCCTTCTACAATTAATCGTTTCTGCAAAAGAATTGGTTTTAGAAATTTTTCAAACTTAAGAAATTCTGTAATTAAGTATGGGCCATCTCTTGAAAAGAACGATATTGACCTAAGTGGAGATAGGTTTATAGAGCAATTAAAGGAAAACGTGGAAATAATTGAAAATATCCCAAGGGAACAGATTGAGCGGATTGTAAAACAAATCAGCAAATCCCGTAGAGTTGTAATATTAGGTTTTGAAAAGCATCAAATCCAAGCTTTGGAGTTACAAAAAAAAATACTACTCGCAGGGAAATTTTGTGAATGTAATACAAATATTTTTAAACAAATGGATGATCTGGACCTATTGACAGAGGAAGATATGATTATCACTATTTCTATACAGGGTTACTTACTCTCAGAGGAATTCCTCTTATTTGAAAAACTTAGAAGGACAAAAGGAAAGAAATTACTTATTACCTTCTCGGAGCCACATCAACATCTAGAATTATTTGATGAAATTTTACAATGTGGAAAAATTGGAAATAGTGCTGTCAGTAGTCAAACGTTATTAAGATTGTTTGATGTATTGTTTCATTG
>JBAQWI010000040.1:0-7637 GCA_049298835.1 Oscillospiraceae bacterium | reverse complement strand
GAATTGCTATTGCAATAACTAGATTTCAACTAACTTTTCCATAAAATAGCTAGTTTAAAGACACAAAATAACATTTTAAATATAAAGCTTTTTTTACTAAATGTCAAGAGCTTTTCAGTAAAAAATCAAATTTATTTGAATTTTGTCGAGGAAAACCAATAGATTTCGTAATTAAGCTAATTAAATATTGAACATCCTTTAAATTGCTTTAATTTGCTCTGTAATGCTAAAATACAACTGCCAAAAATAAAAATGGAGCGAAGTTAATCGCTCCATTTGATGATGACTTATAAAAATTAATGGATAAGGATAATGACATATCTCTCTTTCTCAAGATAATATATATAATTTCCACTATTAATCCTTACGAATTTATTCCTCTTTTTTCAATTGACTAATTTTATAGCTCAAAGTCATCAAGCTGTCACTCATGTGAACATTTTCAACAACGATACCAGGATGCCTATCAAGCAAGTCATAGTGACTGAAGTTCCAAAAACCTTTTATTCCAAGAGGAATCAATCTATCGCTAATAGATTTTGTAGCAGTTTTTGGAATACATAATATTGCTACAAGAGGTGTGTGTTTGGCGCAAAAGTTTTCTATTTCATTGGTGTGCATCACTTCAATTTCCTTGATTTTTTGACCAACTAGTTCTTCGTTTTGATCGAAAATACCTATAAGTTGAAATCCACGATTATCAAAATCCATATGATTGGTTACTGCACGGCCTAGGTTACCAGCTCCGATTAAAATTGCATCAGTTCTACGGTCAAGACCTAGAATTTTTTCAATTTCTTTATGGAGTTCTTCAATATTATACCCATAACCTTGTTGTCCAAATCCTCCAAAACAGTTTAAATCCTGTCTGATTTGTGAAGCAGTTAAACCCATTCTGTCAGATAATTCACGAGAGGAAATTCTGATACAACCGCTGCTTATAAGCTCACCCAAAAATCTGTAGTATCGAGGTAAACGCCTGATAACTGCACATGAAATAGCTTTCGCATTAGCCATTTAGATACACCCCTTTTTCATATTACGCTAATTTTATTTTTAAACTAATACTATAACAACTTTTCTAATCTTGACTTGATTTCAATTAAGAAAGTTTCAGTATTAACAACTTTTTTGTTTTCGACAGTAGAAAGACAAGCGAGGTCGCCAGTCATAATGCCTTCTTCAATTGTAGTAATAGATGCTTTTTCAAGCTTCTCTGCAAAATCAATTAATGCAGCATTGTTGTCTAATTCGCCGCGTTTTTTCAATGCGCCTGTCCATGCGAATAGGGTAGCCATTGAATTTGTAGATGTTTTCTCGCCTTTTAAGTGTTTATAGTAGTGACGTTGAACAGTACCATGTGCGGCCTCATATTCATAAACACCATCAGGTGAAACAAGGACAGAAGTCATCATTGCAAGGCTACCAAAAGCAGTAGCAACCATGTCAGACATAACGTCACCGTCATAGTTTTTGCAGGCCCAAATAAATCCGCCATCTGAACGAATTACACGAGCAACCGCATCATCAATTAGTGTGTAGAAATATTCTATGCCACAAGCCTCGAATTTCGCCTTATAGTCTTGCTCGTAAATTTCAACAAAAATATCTTTGAAACGATGATCATATTTCTTTGAAATGGTATCTTTAGTTGAAAACCATAAATCTTGTTTTTGATCCAATGCAAACTCAAAACAAGCAATCGCAAAACTTTTTATGCTGTCGTCAATATTATGAAGTCCTTGAATAATTCCGTCTGTTTCGAAATTGTGGATAAGCTCTCTAGTTTCATTGCCATTTTTGTCGGTAACGACTAACTCAGCTTTGCAACCACCATTAACTCTCATTTCAACATTTCGATAAACGTCACCATAAGCGTGTCTTGCAATGGTGATTGGCTTTTTCCAAGTAGAAATAAAAGGAACGATGCCTTTTACAATGATTGGAGTTCTAAATACAGTACCATCTAAAATAGCACGAATTGTCCCGTTAGGGGATTTCCACATTTCTTTTAGTGTGTATTCAGTCATTCTCTCAGCGTTAGGGGTAATGGTAGCACATTTTACAGCAACACCATATTTTTGTGTAGCATATGCGGAGTCAAAGGTAACCTTATCGTTAGTTTCATCACGATGTTCAAGACCTAAATCGTAATATTCTGTATTTAACTCAATATATGGGGTTAGCAAAATGTCTTTTATCATCTTCCAGATGATACGAGTCATCTCATCTCCGTCCATCTCCACAAGGGGAATTGTCATTTTTATTTTTTCCATGGTACATCTCCTTTTTATCTTTTATAATTTTAGGGGATTTTTATATCTACTCAGTGAACAACACAAAGGTCGTTTACTACAGGTACAGGTTGTGCGCTCATTTTATCGAGTAGATAGAATCTGCAAATACTGTTTAACAATCCAATCAGCATTTTCAGAAATAGGTTTTGTTCCATCTGCACGTAAAACAGGACAAGGTAATTCTTTAACCCATTGTTCGTGCTGTACCATACACATCTGCGGGGATATGTCTTGATCATATGATTTTGCACAAGCTAAATAATCTTTATATACATTGCTGCTTTCATACATATCACCGTCTGGCAAGACTCTATCACCCCAACGAGTAATAGAGCGTATTCGAAGACGCTCTGCACGAACTTCAGCCGGCGCGGTCATAAATACCGCCATATCAAACAACGGCTCAAACGTCTTACGAATGCTCCACATAGAACCTGACATAACAAAATGGGGATGGCTTGATATGGCTTTTAGGATGCTTTGTGTTCGTTCTTCTCTTGAACGAAATAGGGTATAGGGAATTTCTGTATCCCAACGCCAACTGTAATCATCCAAATCAAAATGAGGAAAGCTTAGTCTTTCGGCAATTTCTTTACCGAGCGTAGTATCACCTACACCCATTGCGCCAAATAAAATAATACCTCTGCACATTTAACATCACCCCACTAAGTATCAACATTCTTCCTTACAAACTCGATTGCTCTTTTGTATAATTAAGCAATCCACCAGCAAGAATGATATCTTTTGAGCGGCCAGAAAGTTCGCACATTACAGGAATTTCTATGCCTTTGGTTACATCTTTTAATATAATATCTGTACCGTTTTCCATGGCACATCTGATATCGTTTAGCTCTAAGCTGTCACCCTGTTCGATTTTCTCATAGTCCGCTTCACTCTTAAATTCAAGAGGAAGAATACCAGCGTTAATCAAATTTGAACGGTGAATTCTTGCAAAGCTTTTAACGATAACTGCTTTAATTCCAAGATATAGTGGAACTAATGCCGCGTGTTCTCTTGAAGAACCTTGTCCGTAGTTTGCACCACCAACAATGATACCTTTTCCAGCCGCTTTCGCACGTTCAGGAAACTCTTCATCACATACAGCAAAGCAGTATTGTGAAAGGAAAGGAATATTTGAACGATAAGGAAGTATCTTTGAGCCAGCAGGCATGATGTGGTCGGTTGTGATATTATCTTCAACTTTTAGCAGAACATCACAAGCAATTGTTTGATCAAGTGGTGTAGTTACTGGGAAAGGCTTGATATTTGGACCTCTTAGAATTTCAAGTGATTTTGCATCCTCAAAAGATGCAGGAGGTACAACCATGTTGTCGTTTATTAAAAACTTTTCTGGTAAATTAAATTCAGGCATATCGTTTAAGAATACGCTAGGATCAGTCAAGTAACCAGTCAAAGCAGAAACTGCGGCAACTTCTGGACTTACAAGGTATATTTGACCGTCAGCAGTACCAGAACGTCCCTCAAAGTTTCTGTTGAATGTACGAAGTGATATTCCGTTTGAGTTGGGGGATTGTCCCATGCCGATGCAAGGTCCACAAGCTGATTCCAAAATTCTAGCACCAGCAGCGATTAAATCTGCCAATGCGCCATTTTCAGCCATCATGTTAAACACTTGTTTTGAACCAGGTGCGATTGAAAGGCTAACGTCTGGATGACAAGTTTTTCCTTTTAAAATATAGGCTATTTTTAACATATCAAGTAGGGAAGAGTTTGTGCAAGAGCCAATACATACTTGGTCAATTTTAAGTTTCCCAATCTCGCTGATAGTCTTAACGTTGTCAGGACTGTGAGGACAAGCCGCCATAGGTGTAATCTCCGATAAGTTAATCTCGTAGGTTTCGTCGTAAACAGCGTCAGCATCAGCAGATAATTCAATCCAATCCTCTTCACGGGATTGTGCTTTTAGGAAAGATTTTGTGATTTCATCAGATGGGAAAATAGAAGTAGTTGCGCCAAGCTCTGCGCCCATATTTGTGATTGTTGCACGTTCTGGAACAGAAAGGGTAGCAACACCCTCACCACCATATTCTATAACCTTAGATACGCCACCTTTTACTGTAAGCAAGCGTAAAACCGCAAGGATAATATCCTTTGCCGCAACCCAAGGAGATAGTTTTCCAACAAGATTAATTCGCACCATTTTAGGCATGGTGATATAGTAAGCACCGCCACCCATAGCAACAGCAACGTCAAGTCCACCAGCACCACAAGCAAATGAGCCAATACCACCAGCAGTAGGGGTATGGCTGTCAGAACCTATGAGTGTTTTTCCAGGTTTAGCAAAACGCTCAAGGTGAACTTGGTGGCAAATTCCGTTACCAGGACGTGAAAAATAAATACCATGTTTTTTTGCAACAGAGCTAATAAAACGGTGGTCATCTGCATTTTCAAATCCTGATTGTAATGTGTTATGGTCAATATATGCAACAGATTTTTCTGTTTTTACAGTGTCAATTCCCATAGCTTCAAATTCAAGGTATGCCATGGTACCAGTTGCATCTTGAGTAAGAGTCTGATCTATTTTTATACCAATTTCGGTGTCTTTTGTCAGTTCACCATCCATGATGTGGTTTTTTAGTATTTTTTCTGCAATTGTTAATCCCATAGTAGTCTCCTTATTCATTTATTGTTATCATTACATTTTATTACATTGTGAAATGATTGTCAACAGTTTAGTGCATTAAAGCAAGAAAAAGCACCATCTCATATGAGGTAATGCTTTTTCTTTTACATTGGTATAACTGTGATTTTATAGTTGTGTTGTTCATTGATCGCAAGATGTTTTACTCCAAATTTATTTGCATAATCATCATCTTCATCAGAGCGAACAGCCATTCCATTCCAAGGTTCTATGCAGATAAATGGTGCAGCTTTTTTAGTCGGAGTCCAAAATGCAATGGAGTCAAATCCCATAAAGTCAAACTGTATGCCACGACCAGTTTTGATGCTTTTTAGCTTTACGCTGTTAGAGTTTATAGTGTCAAATATAATAGCATCACTATCAAAGTTACTGTAGCTCAGTTGTATCATATTGCCACCTTTGGTGTAATCAATACGTTTATTTACATCTATTTGTAGGTTTTCACTATCGTAAATAGGGCAGGTGCTATCTTCATTTTTATTGAACTCTAAGCAGAAGTCCTCAAAGCTACCCTCGCCAATTGGTACGTTAAAAGCTGGGTGAGCACCAATGCAGTAATTGATTGGTTGTTCGTCTAAATTAAGCACGGTATATCCTATTTCAATTTCGCCCCCAGTGAGTGTATAGGTCAAGGTTAGGCTAAATTTATATGGATATAGTTTTAGTGTATCCGCATCATAAGAGCAGTTTAAGATAACTTTACTTTTTGATTGATACATCACTTTAAACTCTTTATCTTTGCAAAAACCATGTTTAGGAATTGCGTAATTCTCACCCTTGATTTTAACAATGCCATTTCTTAAATTTCCGATAGCTGGAAATAGAACAGGGGAACATTTAGCCCAGTATTTTGCATCTTTTTGCCACATATATTCCTGACCCAAAACATCTTTAAAGGATATAAGTTCTGCACCAAATGTTTCGATTTTTGCTAGACTCGAGTCTGATTGTAGTTCGATTATCATTTTAAATCTCCTTTATTTTAAACAGTAAGTCTGTGCTTTATTGCAGCAAATGTTTTCTCTCCAATTCCTTTTACAGACATAATTTCATCAATAGAGTTAAACCCACCAATATCTTTTCGAAAGGTTATAATTCGCTCCGATATCGTATTTCCTATGCCGTCGAGTGACATCAGTTGTTCTTTACTTGCGGTGTTAATGTTAACAATCGAAGTTGTATCGGGTAGGGGCTTTGGCTCTTTGGAAGATACCTCATTTTGGACTTCAGAACTTTCTCTTTCGTGTTTGGAAGAAACAAGATCTGAAGAAACCAATTCTGATGAAACCAGATCTGAAGAAACTACCTCTGACGAGGATTGTGGGGTGGAAGAAAGATAATGCTTAGTGACTGTATTACTCGAAGTTCTACTTGATGATTTATTTGAAATCTTACTCGAAGTTTTACTCGTTTTTCCATTTGTATTATTTTGATTTTCACTTGAAATTACTTCATTAGGAACTACTTCACTTGAAACTGTTGTTGCAGTTTCTGACGAACTTGCTTGCTCGCTAGAAGATTCTTCCCAATAGACATATTCACTAGGTGGGGATATTGCAGGGCTGTCAGTCACAATGTATACCAAAATAAGCAAAAAGCAGATTGTTGCAGCAATATAAAAAACAAATCCATATTTAGAATCTTTCAAGTGAAATACCTCATTCCTGCATCTTAATGTAGCTTCCTTGTGGCTCTTGAACAACAAAAAGCTTTGAGGGAATTTTATCTTGTAATTCGCTGACATGGGAAATGATACCGATGTATCTGCCAGTAGATTTGAGATCGTTAAGACATTCAATTGCGGCATCTAACGAAGCAGAATCCAATGAACCAAACCCTTCGTCAATAAACATGGTATTCAGCTCAATCCCACCAGAGTTTTGGCTGATAATATCAGCAAGCCCAAGTGCTAGGCAAAGCGATATTTTAAAACTTTCACCACCAGACAACGTGTTAACGTGCCTTGAAGCACCTGTATAAGCGTCAAACACCTCGAGTGCAAGACCAGACGATTTGTTGCCTTTTTCTTTATCTGTACGCCTATTAAGAGTATATCTCGAATTGGTCATTTGTTCAAGCCTAATATTGGCATTTTTAATGACATCATTAAAATAACTTGCAAGCACATAACGCTCGAAGTTAATTTTATCACTGAACTTTCCATTTGCAATGTCATAAAACCGTTGATGCTCATTTAATGTGATGCTCAAGTTTTCCCATTCTAAATAGGATTGATCGAGTTTTTTTGCAACTTGGGTGTTGGTACTTAAAGTAATAGATAGTTTTGATATTTCATTTGTTACTAAAGCAATTTTTCCTAAAATCTCGTCATACTCATTTTGTAAAACGTCTAGGTTAACAGGTGACAAATTTTCTAGTTGCAGGGTTAAGCTATCAACAATTGCATCACATTTTGTCACTTGACTTACATACTCGAATAGTGATTTTTCATACTCTGCAAGTTTAAAAGCATCGGCTTTCCTTAGGTTATAAGCTTCGATAGTTAATCCCTTTGAGGCAATTAACTCTGCAAATTCAGTTTGCTTTTGAAGCTTATTTTTTGCAATCTGCAAAAGTTGCGAAGTCTGCTGGCGTATCGCTTCTGCATAACGTCCGACCTCATTTGATAGTTTATCTTTTAAGCTGGTTACATCTTCAAGTGTTTTATTCGTCTGCTC
>JBAQWI010000039.1:0-3985 GCA_049298835.1 Oscillospiraceae bacterium | reverse complement strand
GCTTTTGGTGGGTCAACAAGTCCACTTACAACGCAAAGATAATATTTTTTCACTTCACGATTTTTAATCTTTTCGTTAAGAATACGCAATGCTTCAGCATTTTTGGCAACAATAACAATTCCACTGGTGTTGCGGTCGATGCGATTGCAAAGTGCTGGTGCAAAAGAAAGCTCGTCATCAGGATTATATTCGCCTTTATCATAAAGGTAATGCAAACAGCGGTTAATTAAGGTGTCAACGGCATTGTCATTGCCTTCGTGAACACATATTCCAGCTTTTTTGTTGCAAAGTAGGATGTTATCATCCTCAAAAACAACATCAACAACTGCTGGTGCAAGCAAAAAATCCTTGTTGGAATTTTCATCAAAAAATTCATCATTGACGTATAACTCAATGATATCTTCTGCCTTTAGTCTATAGCTAATATCGGACTTTTTTGAGTTAACTTTAATACGTTTGAGCCTAAGATATTTATACAATAGGCTTTTAGGAAGTTTTGGCACAGCCTTTGTTAAAAACTTATCTAGACGTTGATTTTCATCATTTGCTTTTATTATAAATGTTTTCATTTCATACCTCATTTAAATTGATATAAACATTATACCACGAATTTGTAAATTTTAAAATTAAAATTAATATAACTAAAAATTACCTTTCTTATTTCCCTAAAATAGTATATAATATAAACAAGTTTATATTAATAATTTCAATGGCATTGCGAAGTTTGGCTACGCCGAAACCGCAGATTGCCGATTATATCAGTAAAAATAAAATTATGAGGTGTAATATTATGGAAAATTATAAACAAGAATTTATAAAATTTATGGTACAATCAGGTGTTCTAACATTTGGAGAATTTACGCTGAAAAGCGGACGTAAAGCGCCATACTTTGTCAATACAGGCAACTATCAAACTGGGCAACAACTTACAAAGTTAGGCGAGTTTTATGCAGATTGTATCCATTCCAATTTGGGCGATGAATATGATGTGCTTTATGGTCCTGCATATAAAGGGATACCTCTTGCAGTTTCAGCAGTTTCTGGGCTTTACCGTAAATATAACATTGACAGGGCATACAGCTTTAACCGCAAAGAAACCAAAGATCACGGTGAGGGCGGACTAATTGTTGGACATAAACTTCAAGATGGTGAACGCATTGTGATTACCGAGGACGTTATGACTTCTGGTGCGGCTTTACGTGAAAATTTGCCGATTTTAAACGCTGCTGCAGCTGTGAAAATTGTAGGGCTTATCATTTCGGTTGACCGCATGGAAAAAGGATTGAGTGATAAATCTGCTGTGGGAGAGGCATACGAAAACTATGGAGTGCGTGTTTATCCTATAGTTACCATTCATGAAATTATAGAAGCATTGTACAACGTTCCGGTTGATGGCAAAGTCTATATTGATGATGAAACAAAGGCAAGAATGGAAGCCTATCTTTTGCAATATGGAATCAAAGCGTAAATAATAGATAACTGCACTTTAGTTTGAATCTATGATGAAAGGTGGAGAGTTGAGCATTATGCTCTATATATGGAGAAGGATATTCATAAAGGGCATAGACAGCGTCTAAAAGAGCGCTTTCTTGCCGATGACCTCTATAAATTTGAACCACATAACGTATTGGAATTATTATTGTTTTATGCAATTCCTCGTATGGATACAAACGTTATTGCACATAATCTTATTAATACATTTGGAAGTATTGCAGCCGTTTTAGATGCCCCCTTTGAGGAGCTTATTAAAGTACCTATGATTTCCGAAAATGCAGCTACTCTAATTAAGATGATACCAAGCTTATCTAGGGTGTATGCGGTGGATAAACATTCCGATGTGAGAGTATTTGATACGCCACCTAAAATTGGAGAATATTTCGTCGATAAATTTATTGGGTGTACCAGTGAGATTGTTTATTTAATGTTACTCGATAGCTCGTTGCAACTGATAAATTGCGAGATGATATCAAAAGGCTCAGTTACTGCCACGGGTATTCATGTTAGAACAATCATTGATATGGTTGTGAAGCATAATGCTTGCTCGGTAGTGATTGCACATAACCACCCACGTGGTTTGGCATTACCGTCGTCTGAAGATTTGGTAGTGACTAGCAAAATAAAATTTGCTTTGAAAGCATTAGAAATACGTTTTGTTGAGCACATCATCGTCGCACAAAATGAGTATGTTGCGCTCATAGCTAGCGGATATGTAAAAACAGATTAGGTTAAAATTGATTACTACAGCATTAATTTGGGGGAAGTATGGATAAGTTTAATTTAAAATCGGAATATAAGCCAACTGGTGACCAACCCAAAGCAATTGACAGCTTAGTGAATGGCTTATTAAGAGGTGACAAAGAGCAGACATTGCTCGGTGTTACTGGTTCTGGAAAAACATTTACAATGGCAAATGTAATTAATAAAGTCAACAAGCCTACTTTGGTTTTGGCTCATAATAAAATACTCGCAGCACAGCTTTGCAGTGAATTTAAGGAGTTCTTCCCCGAAAATGCGGTGGAATACTTTGTTTCATATTATGACTACTACCAACCTGAGGCATATATTCCAAACACTGATACTTATATCGAAAAGGATAGCGCAATTAACGATGAAATCGACAAATTGCGTCACTCCGCAACTCTTTCGCTTGCAGAACGTCGTGATGTCATTATCGTATCTAGCGTTTCCTGTATCTATTCCCTAGGAAACCCGATTGATTACCGCACAATGGTAATTTCACTTCGTCCTCAAATGGAGATAAGCCGTGACGACTTGCTTCGACGACTTGTAGCAATCCAATACGAGCGTAACGATATCAACTTTATTCGTAACAAGTTTAGGGTGCGTGGTGATGTTGTGGAAATCTTTCCTGCTGCCGCCTTTGATACCGCGATTAGGGTAGAGCTTTTTGGCGATGAAATCGACAGGATAAGCGAGATTAACCCTCTCACAGGTGAGGTGAAAGCCGTTGTAAGCCACGTTGCAATTTATCCAGCATCTCATTATATAGTACCACCAGAAAAGCTTAGAGAAGCACTCGAAGAGATTGAACAAGATCTTGACCAGCGTATAAAATATTTTAAAGACAATCAAATGCTACTTGAGGCGCAACGCATTGAACAACGAACACGTTATGATATGGAAATGCTCCAAGAAATCGGCATTTGCAAAGGTATTGAAAACTACTCGAGAGTTTTATCAAGGAGAGAACCTGGAAGTATTCCGTACACATTGATGGATCACTTTCCAGAAGATTATCTGCTGATGGTCGATGAGTCCCACGTATCAATTCCACAGGTTAAGGGAATGTATTTTGGCGATAGAGCAAGAAAGACAAGCCTTATTGACTATGGATTTAGACTACCGTCGGCATACGATAATCGTCCACTAAACTTTTCTGAATTTTATGATAAAACAAATCAAGTTATTTATGTCAGTGCCACTCCAAGCGAATTTGAACGAAATAACTCCACTCAGATTGTTGAGCAGGTAATTCGTCCAACTGGGCTACTTGATCCGGAGGTAACCGTAAAACCTGTTGAAGGGCAGATTGAGGACTTGCTGTCGGAGATAAATTTGACCGTTAAAGAGGGCGAGCGGGTGCTTGTTACTACTTTGACTAAGAAAATGTCAGAGGATTTAACTGCATATCTTGAAACAATGGGTGTAAAAGTTAGATATCTGCATCACGGTATTGATACAATTGAACGTATGGAAATTATTCGTGATTTGCGATTGGGTGAATTCGATGTGTTGGTTGGAATCAATCTACTTCGTGAGGGGTTAGATATACCTGAGGTGTCCCTTGTGGCTATACTTGATGCCGATAAAGAGGGCTTTTTGCGTAGTGAAACAGCACTTGTCCAAACCGTTGGACGTGCGGCGAGAAACTCAAAGGGCAGGGTTATTATGTATGCAGATAGCGTTACTGGTTCGATGGAGCGTGCGCTCCGAGAAACAGACCGTCGTCGTGCGATACAAGTAG
>JBAQWI010000038.1:0-13001 GCA_049298835.1 Oscillospiraceae bacterium | reverse complement strand
GTTGAACTAATACGTCGGCCACAAATTTCATATGACGATGTTATTTTATTTGATGAAAATGCACCAGATTTTTCTCGAGAAATTCGTGAACAGGTGGAAATTGAAATCAAATATGAGGGATATATAAAAAAGCAACTGTCACAGGTTGCTGAAATGCGAAAGCTTGAGCATAAAAAACTGCCCCAAACTGTTTGCTATACGCAAATACCAGGGCTTAGCCTTGAAGCTAGAGAAAAGCTTGATAAGATCAAGCCCATTAATATAGGACAAGCATCCAGAATTTCTGGAGTTAGTCCCGCAGATATTTCAGTTTTATTAATATTTTTGCAACAACATAGGGAGGCTAACTATGATTAATCGAGAGTATACCAAAAGCATTTTCAGCAATGAGGGCTTTGAACTTAATGACAAGCAACTAAATGATTTAGACCTATATGCTGAGCGTCTTGTTGAGTGGAATGAGAAAGTAAACCTTACAACAATTACCGCACCAGATGAAATTGCTGTGAAGCATTTTCTTGATAGCTATTTGCTTTTAAAGTGTATAGAAGTCAAACAGGGAAGCTCAATGATTGATGTTGGTACTGGTGCTGGATTTCCGTCACTACCTTGTAAAATTATTCGCAATGATTTGAAGTTAACGCTTCTTGATAGCCTAAATAAGCGTATAAACTTTTTAAAAGAGCTAGTATCCGAGATGGGTGTTAGAGCCGACTGTGTTCACGGTAGGGCAGAGGAGCAAGGAAATCAATCCAAATTTAGGGAGAGATATGACATTGCAACAGCTAGAGCAGTTGCCCACATGAGAGAACTTAGTGAATATTGCCTGCCATTTGTTAAGGTTGGCGGATATTTTATTGCATTGAAGGGTTACGATATTGAGGAAGAGCTTGAAGAGGCAAAACCTGCAATTAGGCTGTTAGGTGGCGAAATTGAGGAAGTTAAGAAGTTTATTTTGCCTGATGACAGCAGACGTGCAATTATAATTATAAAAAAGATATCGCAAACACCGACAAAATTCCCTAGAAATCAAGGCAAAATGAAGAAGCAACCCCTTTCTTGACAATAACATTGTCTGAAAACAAACAGACGTGTAGTTTTATGTAAATGGAAATATGTGGCAATAATTAATTCCATGTGATATTATATATTCATAAGGACAAGCGTGAATTTGTAATAGGAAGCGTGGGATTTTTTTATGAGTACTGCATTAAAGGGTCAAATAATTAATAAAGTTGTATTGCTTGACGTAAATTTAATTACTCCAAATCCCTCTCAACCTAGAATAGTCTTTAATCAAGCTGATATCGAAAGTCTTTCTAATAGCATATTAGCAAATGGACTTTTGCAACCGCTAACGGTAAGGCGATATTCTGATCACTTCGAGCTTGTATCTGGTGAACGCAGGTTACGCGCATTAAAGTATGCAAATATTCAGCTTGCACCTTGTATTATTGTGGATACAAGTGATAAACAGTCTGCAGTTTTTGCTTTGCTGGAGAATTTGCAACGTGAGGATTTAAACTACTTTGAGGAATCTAGTGCAATTAAAAATTTAATTGTTGAATGGGGCGTTTCTCAACAAGAAGTGGGCACTAGATTGGGAAAAGCACAGCCTACAATTGCAAATAAGCTACGGCTGTTAAAGTATGATAAAGAAACCCAAAAGTTACTTTTAGAAAACAATATTAACGAAAGACAGGCAAGGGCATTACTTAAAATTACGGATATAAAACTATTAAAAGTAGCAATAGAATATATTGTAAACAAACAACTAAACGTTGCTCAAACGGAAAAGTATATTGAATCAATTATTAATATAGATACGGTTGAAAAGAAAAAGTTTCATCCAATTGTAAAGGATATTCGTATTTTCCTTAATACAATTAACCATGCCATTGGTCTAATGAAACAAAGCGGAATTAATGCAGTAAGTGAAAAAAATGAAAATGACGAGTATATTGAGTACATTGTTAGAATTCCAATCATTCATACAAATATTTAGTTGATTTGAATTTTACAAGCATTAACTTCGTATTAAGGGCTTTGCCTTTAATATATAACCATTCCCCTAACCATCAGCCAAAAGAGAGATGCATATGCATCTCTCTTTTGGCTTTTAATGTTTCACGTGAAACATTTTAAGCTGTAAAACGCATTCATGTTTCACGTGAAACATTAAATAAGGCTTTAAATTTTGTTTCAATTGTGATATACTAGAAAACATACAGCACAAAGATGGAAGGGGGGATAGAATTGGGCAAAATAATTGCAATAGCGAACCAAAAAGGTGGGGTAGGCAAGACAACTACTACCGTAAATTTAGCCGCTTCACTTGGAGTGAAACGAAAAAAAGTTTTGCTGATTGATATTGACCCACAGGGAAATGCAACAAGTGGAGTTGGAATTAATAAGCGTGAAATGAAGCAATCTTCCTATGATTTGCTTGTTGGACAAGCAAAAGCAGAGGATGTTATTGTTAAGTCGGTTTTTCAAAATCTTCATCTAATACCTTGCAACTCACAACTTGCAGGAGCAGAAATTGAGCTTGTAGAGGTTCCAGATAGAGTAAATGTATTAAAAAAGGCAATAGTAGGATTAAAAGATAAATATGATTACATATTAATTGATTGTCCACCGTCACTTTCCTTGATAACACTAAACGCATTAACTGCTTGCGATACACTACTGATACCAATTCAGTGTGAATATTATGCACTTGAAGGTCTTTCACAGCTTATGGCTACAGTAAGACAGGTGAAAAAGATGTATAATTCAACAATTGACGTTGAGGGCGTTTTGCTTACAATGTTTGATGGAAGGTTAAACCTTACCACTCAAGTTTTGCAGGAAGTAAAGAAATTCTTTGGAGATAAGGTATTTAAAACTACGATACCAAGGAATGTACGACTTTCTGAGGAGCCTAGCTATGGACAACCGGTATATTATTATGATAAATCTTCAACTGGCACAAAATCTTATGTTGAGCTCGCTGAGGAACTAATGAAAAGGAATAGGGGATGATTTTTTGGCTGTAAAGAAGGGACTAGGCAAAGGTTTGGATGCACTTTTTTTAGATAATTCCACGCAGAGTGCTAACTCTGGTTCAGAAATTTTGAAAATCAATGAGATTGAGCCAAATCGCAATCAACCTCGAAAATTATTTGAAGATGAACCACTGCAACAGCTTGCAGAATCCATCCGTGAGCATGGTTTGATACAACCACTGCTTGTGCGACCACAAAAAGCTGGAGGCTATCAGATTATAGCAGGAGAGCGTCGTTGGAGAGCGAGCCGAATGGCTGGACTTAGTGAAGTTCCTGTCATTATTATGGATATTGATGATGCCAAAACGATGGCACTTGCTTTGATTGAAAATCTACAGCGTGAAAACCTAAATGCAATCGAAGAAGCACTTGGTTACAAAGACCTTATCGAAAGCTATGATATGACACAAGCTGATGTTTCAAAAAGTGTAGGCAAATCTCGATCAGCAGTAGCAAATACCTTAAGATTGCTTAATTTGCCTAAAACAGTAGTAGATTATGTTAGAACTGGAGAGCTATCCTCAGGTCACGCAAGAGCGTTACTTGCACTTGATGAAGATGAAAAAATGCTATCCATTGCACAAAAGGCAGTACAACAGGGTCTTAGTGTGCGTGATGTTGAAAAATTGACTAAAAATTGTGGTCAAGTCTCTAGCAAGCCTGCAAAAGCAGGCAAAGAACAGTTAAAAGATAGCTATTTCAAAGAAGTGGAACTTGCTCTAAAAGAAGAGTTGCACAGACAAGTAAAGGTCACTATAAAGCAAAACGGAGAGGGAACTCTAGAACTTTCTTTTTTTAACAAAGAGGATTTGCAAGCGCTCATAGAAGCCTCTTTTAAATAATCAGTTTGATACAATATGAAAAATTACAGCGTAGACGACAAAGCATATCATATATGCTATCGCTGTCTACTTAATAAATACAGCAATATGCTGCTTAAAGGGTGAAATATTATGTTAGATATAAAATTAATTAGAGAAAATCCAGAATTAGTAAAACAAAACATGAGAAAGAAATTTCAAGACAAAAAACTTCCATTGGTAGATGAAGTGATAGAACTTGATTTGGAAAATAGAAATACAAAGCAAGAAGCTGAAATTCTTAGAGCCGAAAGAAACAAAATTTCTAAAACAATTGGTAATTTAATGGCTCAAGGCAAAAAAGAAGAAGCTGAAGATATGAAACGACAAGTAGCTGTTCAGGCTGATCAATTGAAGCTACTTGAAGAAAAAGAAACTGTTCTTGAAGAAAAAGTAAAGCAGATTATGATGATTATTCCAAATATCATTGATGAGAGCGTTCCAATTGGTAAAGATGACAGCGAAAATGTTGAACTTGAAAGGTTTGGGGAGCCAGTAGTACCTGAGTTTGAGATTCCTTATCACGCAGAGATTATGGAATCCTTTGATGGACTTGATCTTGAAAGTGCCAGAAAAGTAGCAGGAAACGGTTTTTATTACCTAATGGGTGATATTGCAAGACTACATTCAGCAGTCATTTCCTATGCACGTGACTTTATGATTGATCGTGGGTTTACCTATTGTATTCCTCCCTATATGATTAGAAGTAGCGTAGTAACTGGTGTTATGAGTTTTGCTGAAATGGATGCAATGATGTATAAAATTGAGGGTGAAGATTTGTACTTAATCGGTACAAGCGAACATTCTATGATTGGCAAATTTATTGATACAATTTTAGAGGAACAAACACTTCCACAAAAATATACAAGTTATTCTCCTTGCTTTAGAAAAGAAAAAGGTGCTCATGGGCTTGAGGAGAGAGGCGTTTATCGTATTCACCAGTTTGAAAAGCAAGAAATGATTGTTGTATGTAAACCTGAAGATAGTCCAATCTGGTTTGAAAAACTATGGAAGAATACAGTTGAATTGTTCAAAACACTTGATATTCCGGTTAGAACCATAGAGTGCTGTTCAGGAGATTTGGCGGATTTAAAGGTCAAATCAATTGATGTTGAAGCATGGTCACCACGTCAAAAGAAGTATTTTGAAGTGGGAAGCTGCTCAAATCTAGGTGACGCACAAGCTCGCCGTCTTAAAATTCGTGTTAATGGTGGCGCAGAGGGCAGATACTTTGCACATACTTTAAATAATACAGTTGTCGCTCCTCCTCGTATGTTGATTGCGTTCTTAGAGAATAATTTGAATGCTGACGGTTCTGTTAGCATTCCTGAAGCTTTGAGACCATACATGGGCGGGAAAACTAAATTAGGATAGAACATTAAAATAAAAATCAGCCAGTATAGTAATTGAATTATTATACTGGTTGTATTATATAATAAACTATATTTTGACAGAATGAGGTAATATGGTGATAAAAGATAAAAATTGCTACTATAAGGACATAGAAATTAAATTTTATGAATGCGATAACAAAAAACGGTCAAGACTAGAAACAATAATGGCATATATGGCAGATATTGCTGGAATTGCCTACGCAGCAAAGGGTTTTTCTCACACTTGGTTGTGGGAGCACAACTTTGTATTTTTGCTTTCTCGTTCTTCAATCCACGTAAACCGTATGCCTGTTTCAGATGAAGTTATCACAATTGAAACGTGGGAGCGCGAGGTTAAGGGTGTGCTTTTTTACAGAGATGTTATTTTTTATGATAAGGAGGGGAACTCACTAGTTGAGTGTTCAACGGCATGGGTGCTTGCTAATCCACACACACGCTCAATACTCAAGCCGTCTGCATACACAGGGGAAGTCAATCCATATGACGGTAAAAAGGCTGACTGTTTGCCTCCTGCAAGGCTTAAAATTATTGAAGAGTTAAACGAGGTTGGCAAACGCAAAATAGTTTACTCTGACATTGATGCAAATAACCATGTTTATAATGCAGTTTATGCAGCAATTGCTTGTGATTATATTCTCCCAGAACTTATGGATAGAGAGCTTATCGACTTTAGAATTAACTTTAAACAAGAAGCTGTTTTAGGTGAAATCCTAACTATAAAGACGAAAATTTTAAATGAGAAAGTCACAGTAGTCGGGGAAATAGACGGCACAATTTCATTTGAATGTGAATTTACATTTAAATAAAGCAGATTCCTGTCAATCTATACTAAACCTATGCAATAGGTACAAAATAAGAGTTGAAACAGCGCATATTTTTAAGACTAACATCACTTGAATTAAATTGGCTCAAGTGATAAAATAGTAGAAATACAAAATTTTTGAAAGGTCGTGTGCTTGATGTTAAAAATTAGTTTTGAAAACAAATTTATTAAAGAAGGCTTAACGTTTGACGATGTTTTGCTAATTCCTGCAAAATCTGATATATTGCCAAGTGATGTTTTACTAAAGACTCGTTTAGCAAAGGATATATACCTAAATACTCCATTTATTACTGCCGCTATGGATACAGTTACAGAGTCGAAAATGGCAATTGCCGCTGCAAGAGAAGGCGGTATTGGAATTATTCACAAGAACATGTCAATCGAGCAACAGGCTGAAGAGGTTGATAGAGTGAAACGTAGTGAGAATGGTGTTATTATAAATCCTTTTTCCCTTACTGCAGAACACTTTGTATATGATGCAAATGAGCTTATGGCAAAATATAAAATTTCTGGTGTGCCTATTATAGAGAATGACACAGGTAAGCTTGTTGGTATTCTTACAAACAGAGATTTGCGTTTCTTAACTGATTTTAACATAAAAATTAAGGAAGTAATGACGAAGGATCATCTTGTTACTGCTCCTATTACGACTAATTTAGTACAAGCACAGGAAATTTTAAGACAACATAAAATTGAGAAACTTCCACTTGTTGATGAAAACGGAATACTAAAGGGACTTATCACAATTAAGGACATTGAAAAAGCTGTTCAATACCCTAATTCTGCAAGAGACAAGAATGATAGATTGCTTTGCGGTGCAGCAATTGGTGTTACTGAGGACGTACTTGAGCGTGCAAAGGCATTGGTTGAGGCACAAGTTGACGTATTGGTTTTAGACTCTGCACATGGTCATTCAAAAGGCATTTTGGATTGTGTGAAAAAAGTCAAAGCAGCATTCCCAGACATTGCACTTATCGCTGGAAACGTTGCAACAGCAGCGGGAACTGTTGATTTAATCAAAGCCGGAGCTGATTGCGTTAAAGTTGGTATAGGACCTGGTTCTATCTGTACAACTCGTATTGTTGCAGGTATCGGTGTTCCACAAATTACAGCTGTATTCGATTCAGCTGAGGCTGCTGCAAAGTATAATATTCCAGTTATCGCAGACGGCGGTATTAAGTATTCAGGAGATATTGTGAAAGCCCTTGCTGCTGGAGCAAATACTGTTATGCTTGGTTCACTTCTTGCAGGTTGTGAGGAAAGTCCAAGTGATAGCGAAATTTATCAAGGCAGACAGTTCAAAGTTTACCGTGGAATGGGTAGCCTTGGCGCTATGGCGAAGGGGAGTACAGATAGATATTTCCAACAGAACAACAGAAAGCTTGTTCCAGAGGGCGTTGAAGGACGTGTTCCTTATAAAGGTCTTCTTTCCGATACAATCTACCAATTGGTAGGTGGCATTAAAGCTGGTATGGGCTATGTAGGTTGTCATACAATTGACGATTTGCACGATGCTGCTCAATTTGTTCGCATTACTGGTGCAGGATTAAAAGAGAGCCATCCTCATGATATTTATATTACAAAAGAAGCTCCAAACTATTCAGTACAACTATAGAAATATTAAAAGGCATTCACAGTTTCAAACTGTGAATGCCTTTTTACCTAATTATTTTATCATAGTTGTTTTACAATTTCAATCATTTCATTTTTAAGGTATAAGATTCTTATTCGTTAAAACCATCTGGTGTCCTGCTTCGCTTTTACAAAAATGATGCTACGCCCAATAATACAACTCCAGGAATTCCTAAGATAGCAGAAACACAGAGGGTAAAGATATTTACATACAAGCTTCCGCCCATAGCAGTAATCATTATTTGAACGGGGTATAAAACTACAATTCCTGAGAACAATCCAAATAACAGCTTGGTAAATTTTCGTTTACATTTAGAATAATACACCAACATAATTACTGCAAGTATAATAATGCTTATTGTTAAAACAACCTCTTTTATGTCCATAAATCTACCTCATATCTGTCATTGTAACAGGCTAGAATGCAGCTATATGCTGAGTTTTTGCCTGTCTAATTAAATAGGAATACTTACGTTCTAGGGAATCAATTTCCAAAATATAAACTTCAATTAAATCAAAGTTTGTTTCACATTCAAATGCACTACGCATAGCCCTTAGGCGAGTGTTGGTTTCCTTTATGTGTTGGATTAAGTCTATTTTTTTGGTATCAATCACTATTTTCTCTTTTGCCTTTAGCATAGGTAGACGGCTGATTAAATTAACTATTCCTTCCATATATATGCCCCCTTAATAATACTTTATGTTATACTATTGGAAATTTTACTGTATTTTATTCAAAAAAATTTATGAAGTTTTTGGTTTATTTTAATCGTTATCTTCATATAATAATAAAAAATATGGAGGCGTATTAATATGTTTATTTATTCGTATATAGAAGAGCGGTACTGTACAGATTGTAAGAAGAACGTAGGGATAGAATATTCTCATAATGATGATGGAACCAAGAAAGCCGAATGCCTTAACAAAACTTGTCAAAAAGAAGGTATTATGGATACGTGTGAACTAAGGTAAATAACAATGTCTTGACATAGTTATTATAATTTGTTATCATATTTACATTAGATTTAAAGAGGTGCTGAGATGATTTTATAGTCTATTTTTTATCATAAGCTATGGTCTGTTTATACAGGCTTTGGTTTGTTGTTGAAATTTAGATGTAAAATTATTTTATATATTTATTGTTGCACTGTATTTTGTATCGTGGGACTATTATATGTTTTTGAATTTTATAATCTCTGTTTGACAACAAACAGAGATTTTTTATTGGTTAAAAGTTTTTAATGGAGGTGTTATAATTGCATATAAATGAAGAAGTAAAACAACGCGCAATACTAGTTGCGGTAAATACAAGCGGCTATGATATTGAGGCGTCACTTGATGAATTAGAGGAACTTACTGAAACCGCAGGAGCTCAAGTCGTTAGCAGAGTGGTGCAAAACTTGCAATCGCCCAACAACTCAACGTATATAGGTCAAGGAAAATTACAAGAAGTAAAAGAATTTGTCGTTCAACAAGGGATAAATATTCTTATTTTTGATGATGAGCTTACAGGAGCACAGATTTGTAACATTGAAGAAATTGTAGAAATAGACGTAATTGACCGTACAATGTTAATCTTAGATATCTTTGCCCAACGCGCTCTTTCAAATGAGGGCAAGCTACAGGTTGAACTTGCACAGCAAAAATATTTGCTCCCACGTCTATATGGGATGGGCAAACAACTTTCAAAGCAACAGGGTGGTATTGGAAGCAGAGGTCCTGGTGAGAGTAAGCTTGAAAGTGACAAACGTCATATTAGACGTAGAATTGATACTCTTGAAGCAGAACTTAAAGAGCTAGGTGAACGTAGGGAACGTGTTCGTGAGCGACGTTCCAAAAATGATATTGCAACCATTGCAATTGTTGGATATACAAATGTTGGAAAGTCTACACTTTTAAATCTATTAACGGATGCTGGCGTTCTTGTAAAAGATATGCTTTTTGCCACGCTTGATCCAACTGCTAGGGCACTCACGTTGCCAGATGGACAAACAGCATTGCTAATTGATACAGTTGGTTTGCTACGTCGATTGCCTCATCAGCTAATTAATGCATTTAAGTCAACTTTGGAGGAGGCAGCAAATGCTGATCTTATCTTAAATTTGTGCGATATATCAAATGAAAATGTTTCTATGCAGCTTGAGGTTACAAGAAATTTGTTAGAAGAACTTGGGGGAGGAAATATCCCTTCACTTACCGTATTTAACAAAATTGACAAAGTCGATTATGAAAACGTTACTCCAATTAATGATGTTTCAGTTTTTATTTCTGCAACTGAAAACAGGGGAATAGATGTCCTACTTAATAGAATTGCAAAATGTCTATCGGAGTCAATGAGAAAAATGACATTACTAATTCCATATGACAAGGGAAATTTGCTTGATATGATTAGAAAAAATGGAAAGATATTTTCTGAGGAATATCAAAATGAGGGAACATTAGTTACTGTAAATCTCGATGTAAAGGCAGTTCACCAAGTAGAAGAATATATTATAACGTAAATATGAATACCCATTGTACACTTTTATGAAAATGTACAATGGGTATTCAACTTATAGGTAGAAAATAGAAATTTTTGCCAAAGTAAGCAATTGTATTTGTTAAACTTTAAGCTAAAATAAAGACACCGCCAAAATAGGTTACTGTGTTTTGACCACTAATATATCTCATACCAATCTGCAAAGCAAGCTCGGAAACTTGAATACCGTGTGCTTCTAGTGATGAGATTGCCCTATCTGGATGCAAGCAGGGAGTGTTATTTGCTGCTCCGCATTTCTCACAAAGTCTACAACCACCTGCACCAAGCACAAGGCAGTCTGGGTCAATTTTTTTTGCAATATCAAAAATAGTATAGGTCAGTTGTTTGAATTTGAAAGAGCCTTCATCCATGCCCTCGATATCAAAGGAATCCTCAAGAGGGTATACTGCACGAAAAATGATTGCTGTATCAAATTTTTTTATCTTTGCAATTAAATCATCAATTTTGCCAACGAGTGGTGGACAAGTATAATTTTTGCCATAAGCTCCACAGGAATTCATCTCGCAAAGTGCTGTAAGTGATGGATAAAATTCAATTTTACTTACAGAAATGGTCGCCACACTTTCGTTAAACTGCGAAAATTTGTCACATAGTTGGATTGCTTTTTGATTCATTTTAGATATACCCCTTAAATTCATTTTCTTTTAATATATAGTAGAAAACTACCTTAGTCTATAAAAATCTGTTGATAAATAAAAATAAGTGAGCAATAAGCAAATTTTATATAACAAAAAAGAAAGAAGTCAATTGTGGGTTACCGCAATCGACTTCTTTTAACAATTTGGTGGAGCATAGGGGATTCGAACCCCTGACCCCAACGCTGCCAGCGTTGTGCGCTACCAACTGCGCTAATGCCCCATATAACATTTTTAATAAATGTAGTTTTGATCCATACTAAAGAATAGTGGTGCGAGAGAAGGGACTCGAACCCTCATGTCATTGCTGACACTAGAACCTGAATCTAGCACGTCTGCCGTTCCGCCACTCTCGTATTTCAAGATACATTATATCTCTTCCAAGAATAAATTGCAACAATAAAGAGTATACCTATTGTGTATAAAATAATTATATATACTTTATGTAGTGCGCGTTAAAAGCTGAAAGTATAGAAATCAAGTTGACAGCACAAAAATATGTGATAAAATTATTCTATAGTAATACAATAATTCATTAGGAAAGGTGGGGTATGAGCATAGCAATAGATAAATACTATGCTCCTTTTATGTCGTATGTAATTGAGGGATATAACCCTATATCAGTTTTTCACTATTTTGAGGATATCAGTAGAATACCTCGTTCATCGAGCAATGAAAAGGAAATTAGTAATTTCTTAGTAGAGTTTGCAAAACAGCATAATTTTGAGTATTATCAAGACCAAATACACAATGTTATCATAAAAAAGGCAGGCAGCAAGTTGTGTCCAAATGTGCCAGTTGTCGTTTTGCAAGGGCATATAGACATGGTTTGTGAGAAAAATAATGACACTCTCCACGATTTTGACAAGGATGGTCTAAAACTGCGGGTAGTTGATGGAAAGCTGATGGCGACAGGAACAACACTTGGTGCAGATAATGGTGCAGCAGTTGCCATTATGCTTGGACTTTTAGATGATGACAACATCATTCACCCACCTCTTGAGTGTGTTTTCACAGTACAAGAAGAAACAGGACTGTGCGGTGCAATCAATATTGACGCGAGTAAAATCTCAGGACGCACAATGATAAACCTTGACTCTGAGGAGGAAGGTGTGGCTACTGTGAGCTGTGCTGGAGGAATGAGAGTTAGATTTTACAAGGATATTGTATGGGGAAAAGGCGGGGAATATGGGCTTAAAATTAGCGTTAAAGGATTAAATGGCGGGCACTCTGGAATGGACATTGACAAAGGAAACGCAAACGCAAATAAGCTTATGGGCAGAGTGCTTTACGCATTATATGAGCAAACGGAGATTAGAATTGCTTCATTTAACGGTGGCAGTAAAGACAACGCAATTCCTCGTGAAGCAGATGCTGAAGTTGTGTTTAATAATAAAGAAGAACTTGATAAGGCAATAGAAATTATCAATAGTGAGGCTGTTGATACCTTTGCAGAATTTTCTTCGGTGGAAGAAAATTTATCAATCAGTGCGCAACAGGTTATAGTCGAAAAAGCAATGGATAAGGATACCACCGAAGCGATAATTAAGTGCATTTATCTTGCGCCTAATGGGGTGAAAACCCGTAATGTAAAAGCTGGGGGATTTACTGTATGCTCAATTAATATGGGTGTAGTAAAAACTCATGAGGCAAAGATTGCGATTAAATTCGCACCAAGAAGTTCAATTGCGTCCTTGCAAAACCAAACTAAAAAAGAGCTAAAACTATTAAGTGAATTATTTGGTTTTGAATTTGAGGTTGACAGCGAATATCCAGGTTGGAGTTATGCTGAAAAGTCTCCAATTCGCACTGTGTTCAAAGAATGTTACAAAGGACAATATGGAAAGCAGTTACGGGTAGAGGCTATTCACGCTGGGCTTGAATGTGGACTGTTCTGTGAAAAACTGGATGGACTTGATGCAATCGCTGTTGGACCAACAATTGTTGGATGCCATACCCCACAGGAATATCTCGACCTTGCGTCCTGTGAACGTTTTTATAAGCTAATCGTGAGTGTATTAGAGAGATTATCAAAGTAGAAAAAATTTTAAGAGCGTTCACAGTTTTAATC